>JANYCV010000173.1 GCA_025360145.1 Acidobacteriaceae bacterium | reverse complement strand
ATTTCGCGCGCTAAGTAAAGCACCGTCACCACCGCGATGACAATCGCCGCGGTTCGAGTGCTGGATGAGCCGGAGGGACGGTGAGGCCTGATCATAGCTCACGCTTTACGATCGAAATGTATTGAAGGACTCGCGGAACGTTTTCCAGTCTATAAGAGGACGCTGGCTGGCGATTGTGTCAGGAATTTAGATTTCGCTTTCCAGGTCGGTCTGTGGCTGGGCACGATCGCAACTGTGAAGTGGACCGGGGCGGAAGCTAATCTGGAGAGATGCTCTCATGGTTGTTTTCCGGCCCGCTTGCCATCGGCTCGGCGGCGCCTGATTTTACATTGCCCGATCAGGACGGCACGCCGGTAACATTGTCCGGTCTGCGCGGCAAGAATGTGGTGCTCGTCTTCTATCCTGCCGATGAGACCAGAGTTTGCCGGCAACAACTATGCGAATTTCGCGACGTGCGTCAATTGGCGGGGGATCGAGGGGTGCTGGTGTACGGCATTAATCCGGGGTCCGCGGAAAGTCATTTAAGTTTCCGGAACAAGCAGCAGCTCCCGTTTTCTTTGCTGGTGGATGCGGATAAGAAGGTGGCCTCGCTCTATCATGCCAATGGATTGATAGTGAAGCGGACCGTGTATCTGATCGGAAGGGACGGCATGATCCGTTTTGCGAAGCGAGGGAAGCCCAAGCCGGAGGATGTACTTAGCCTAGCCGATGCCCGGGAGTAGGCCACTGCCGGATTAATCCTAAATCACGTTCGGCACGATTGCGCCGATAACCTAAATTGAGGCACGGTGCGGAAGGCTTTTAGGACTTTACAACAAGACATCCGGCTGTGGGGCGTCGTATCGGCGCTGGCAGCCGGTGCCATCTGGGGTGTAGGGCAGGTAATGCCAAAGCCGGACACAGTGCTTCGGATTGGCATCTATCAATCCCCACCGTATCTACTGGAACGAGCGGACGGGGCCGCCGATGGCGCGGCTGTGGCCATTTTGAAGGAAGCGGCGAGGCGGCGTGGCATCCGGTTGCGATGGTCCATTGAGAAGGAAGGTCCGGACCTCGCGCTTGCGGCGGGCAAGGTGGACCTGTGGCCCCTGCTCGACCGCACGTCTTCCAGGGATGGGACAATGCACGTCTCGCCGCCGTGGATGGTGAGTGAATTCGTCCTGCTAACGTTGAAAAGTTCAGGAGCAATGACGTTAGAACAAGCCGCCGGGAAGCGCGTCGCTTATCTTGGCGGACCGGTAACCGAGACGATGGCCGGCAAGTACCTGAAGGGAATCCAGCCGCTGCGGCGTAGTACGTCTGAAGCGGCGATGCGTGCCGTCTGTACCGGGGAAGCAGACGCAGCCTTTATTGATTCGCGATTTGCGCAATCGATCCTGATGGATCGTCCAGCCGGGTGCGGGAATAGCGGACTCCAATACACTCTGGCCCGCCCGGCAGTGCTGCCCTTGGGCGTGGCTTCGACCCTCCAGCATGCGCGGACGGCGGATCTTCTGGCCGAAGAGATTCTCCAGATGGGCGCCGACGGAACGCTTCCCAAAATTCTGGCCCAATGGTCCATTATCGACACGCACGACACCGAAGCATTAACCGCATTGGGAAAGCTGAAGGTTTATAGCCACCTTTTTGTTTACGTTATCGCCGGGATGGTGTTGTTGTTATCGCTGCTGGGAGTTATCGCACACAGACTACACAGCGCCAAGGAGATCGCAAGCCGGGCGGTACAGGTCAAGGCGACATTGTTAACCAACCTCAGTCACGAAATCCGCACTCCACTGAATGGCGTGATGGGGATGACGAATCTGCTCTTCACGACAAATTTGACCAACGAGCAGCGGGAGTATGCCGAAGCGGCGCAGAGTTCGGCTGAATCGTTGCTTGCAATGCTGAACAATATGCTCGACTACGCCCGAATGGACCAGGGGAGGCTGCAATTTGAAAGCGTGGACTTCGATCTGCACGGGCTGCTCGAAGATGTTGCCGACCATTTCGGTCCGGATGCGGGGCGCAAGCGGCTGGAACTGGCGTGCCTGATCGCTCCCGAAACTCCCCAGATCGTCACCGGAGATCCCGTCAGACTGCGGCAAGTTCTAAGCAACCTGATGAGCAACGCTGTGAAATTCACAGATCGTGGCGAAATCGTCCTTTCCTGCAAAGTTGTTTCAGAGGAAGCGGGCGGAGTCGTCTTACAGATCGAGGTATCCGACACCGGTATTGGAATCACCGAGGAAGACCGTCCGAAACTGTTCCGTTCGTTTGGACAGTTGGACGCTTCAGGCAACAGGTCCCATTCCGGCGCCGGCTTGGGATTGGCCATCTGCAAGCAGATTGTCGCCGGAGGCGGCGGTTACATGGATTACCACAGCAAGCCGGGTGTTGGATCGTCCTTCTGGGTGGTCATGCGATTCGGACGGCCTGAGTACAACCTACCGCCCGTGCTTGCCGATCCGAGACTCACCGGACGAACTGTTCTCATTGTTTCCGGATCGGAAGCCATTCGACGGATGATTCTCATCCATTGCCGCGCACTCGACATGAAAGCGCGGGAGGTTGCAAGCGCCGGCCATGCTCTGGAATTGCTCCAGAAGATGCCATTCGATCTGATTGTTGGAGATGGCAGCGATCCGGATGCGGCAAAGTTGGCCGAACTGAAAATACCCTCCGCGAAGTTGATCCTCCTGTCATCCTTTTCCGGCAACCCGTATAGCCAGAGTTCAATGGACGGAGCGGACGAAACGCGAGCGGATGCGATCCTTCCGAAACCGGTGAAGCAAGCCCACTTTTCTCACGTAGTCCGGGAAGTATTTGCTCGCGTATCTGTTGAAACCGATACGCCTGCTCTTTCTGCGCGCCTTTGATTCACCCTTTGATCCACGTGTGTTTCGGGTCGTCGCTCCAAGCCCCGTACGTCCGGCCTTCGCCGGCCAGAATCCACGTGTAATTCAAGGCATAGCCGGGGCACGCCACCACCGGATGATAGCCGCGTGGAATCAGGACAGTATCTCCATGCTCCACGGCATAGGAGACGTCAAACGGATTTGCATCGGCCGGATCGGTGTAAACGCGCATGAATCCGAAACCCTGCCGCGGTTCAACCTGGAAGTAGTAGACCTCCTCCATGGGTACTTCGGAAGGTGGTACTTCGGAAGGCGCGTCGAACCGGTCGTGCTTGTGAGGCGGACAGCTTGACCAGCCGCCGGGCTGGTTCAGCGTCTCTCCGCAAATCAAATGGGCGGCATCGACGTTGTCGGCGATATGCGTGAACACCGTGCGGGCCCAATTGTCCTTCCCCACGTTCTTGCTGACGATCCCCGCGCCGTCGATGTTCACCGGCCTCGCGCCGGGCTTTCCCTGCGCCCCGGCTATGGTCACCTTTGCAGGACCATCCGTGCTCTTCACCCGCACCTTCGCGCCCGAAGGAATATACACCATCGGCGCGGCTCGCGTAATCGACGGGCGAGGCCCGATTTCCGTCCGCCACCGGCCGGCTTCTCCCTCCACTTCAACGACGACAGGCCCGGAGTAAAAATCGAGCGACAATTCCTCTTCGCCACTCTCGAAAGAATACTCTTTCAGGCTATCTCCCAGTTCCAAAATGGAGAAGGACAGATACTTGAGTTGCTCTCCGCGTTTCACCAAAGGGTAGAAACCCGGTGCTTCTCCGGGTGATTTTAGGTGCAGGTTCATGAAATCAAGCTATCATGATCGAATCGTACCTATGAGAGTTCTTATTGCGGTTTTCCTTTGCGCGAGTGCGGCGATGGCGCAGGGCTCTTCAATCGAACAACTGTTCCGGCGGCCGTTGATCTGGGGAACGCCCCCGGATCAGGTTACATGGTCGAAGCAGGGTCACACTCTTGTTTTCCTCTGGAACGCGGACGGCCATCGGTTTCGGGACCTCTATTCCTACTCCCCCGAGAACCAAAAGCTCACCCGCCTGACGTACCTGGAAACGCAGGAAGACGAAATCAACATCACCGACGACGAGAAAGACGAGCGGCTCAAACCGTACCAGTTGCCGCCGGCGGGTCTGGCGAGTTTCGACGTTTCGCCGGATGGCCGGAAGGTGGCGTTTTCCCACAAAGGCGATTTGTACATCGCCAATACGGATGGCAAGGCCGTACTGCTTCGTCTGACGAGGACAAAGGCACCGGAGATTACGCCGCAGTTCTCTCCCGACAGCAAAAAACTCGCCTCCCTCCGGGCCGGCCAAATCATCGTGCAGGATCTATCGACCGGACAGATCTGGCAGGCGACCAACGTGGAAGGTTCGATCATCGATTCCTATCGGTGGTCCCCCGATGGGCAAACGTTCGTATATCTTACGAAGAAAGCTTCCAGACAATTGCCACTCGCCAATTTTTCGGGACGATTTGTAGCCACAAGAAATATTCCCCGAACCGTTGCCGGCGACGATCCAACCGAGTTTGGAATCTTCATTGTCCCCTCCGAAGGCGGCAAGCAGCAGCCGATTGAGATTGGGACGCCTGCCGGCAAGGGCTCGGTACGAATGCCCGAGTGGGCGCCGGATTCGAAGAAACTAGTGATCCTTTTCAGCTCGCCCGGCTGGAAGACGAAGCAAGTGATGGTTCTGGACGCGCACACGCTGAAGGCGGCGGTGATTGCCGAAGAGACCGATGACCGCTGGGTGGACTACGGTTTCGCGGGATGGTCGCCGGATTCAAAGACAGTGCTCTTCACCAGTGAGAAAGACGGCTGGGCGCATCTCTACACGGTGTCCGCGGCGGGTGGCGAAACGAAACAGTTGACCCGCGGCGCGTGGGAGATCCATCGCGAGCCGTTCTCCGAAGATCCGCAGTGGATTGGCGACTCCATCTACTTCGCGTCCACCGAAGGCGATACCGCGCAGCGCCACACCTATAAGATCCGGGCTGACGGATCAGGCAAGGAAAAGCTCTCCCGGAAAGAAGGCCTCAACATCGGGCAGGTTTCCGAAGACGGACAATACATCGCCTGGAGGCTGGCCGATGCGAAGAATCCATTCGATCTCTGGGTGAACGATAAGCGCGTCACGCAGTCGCCGCAGCCGGAGTTTTACAAACACCAGTGGCCGGAGACCAAATACATCCACTATCCCGCCCGGGGCGACGGGAAAACGGTGGCCGCCAGGCTGATGCTGCCGCCAGACTACAGGATGGAGGACCGCACTCAGAAACAGCGCCCAGCCGTAATTTACATCCACGGCGCAGGCTATGCCACCAGCGTGCTGAAGCAATGGGGAAGCTACCAGGACTACCGCTTCGCCTACAACACGTTCCTCGCGAGCAAGGGCTACGTAGTGCTCGAAATGGACTATCGCGGCAGCACCGGCTACGGCCGTGACTGGCGCAGCGGCGTCTACCTTCACATGGGAGGGCCCGACCTGGACGACGTGCTGGGCGGCGTCGATTACCTGAAGTCCCTGGGCAATATCGACATGGACAAACTTGGCATCTGGGGCGTCAGCTACGGCGGCTTCCTGACCGATATGGCGATGTTCCTTTCGCCAGGGACATTCAAGGCGGGCTCGGCGTGGGCGGCGGTGAACGACTGGGAAAATTACAACGCCGGATACACCTCGCAGCGGCTCAATACGCCCCAATCCAATCCGGAGGCGTACCAACGGAGTTCGCCCATTCATTTCTCCGGCAATCTGACCGGGCATCTGCTGATTATTCACGGCATCGTGGACGACAACGTTCTGTTCCAGGATGCAGTGCAGTTGAGCGAGAAGCTGATTCATGAAGGGAAGGATTTCTCGCAGATGTTCTACCCGCAGGAAAGCCACGGATTCGTCCGCGATGAGACGTGGATCGATGCACTGCGCCGGACCACTGAGTGGTTCGAGCGGTACCTGCGATGATGGCGGCATTTCCCCGGTTCTATCCCATCCTCGATACCGGAGCGGCGGCGCGTGCCGGCCTGGATCTCGCGAAGTCGGCGGAAGCGCTGCTCGACGCCGGAATCGGTATCCTCCAACTGCGGCACAAAGATCACTTCGACCGCAAGATGTTCGAAACGGCACAGGAAGTGGCCGCGGCGTGCCGGGAAGCCGGGGCGCTGTTCGTGATCAACGATCGAGCGGACATGGCCGTGTTGCTGGATGCGGCGCTGCACATCGGCCAGGACGACCTCCCTGCCCCGGAATCGCGCGCGCTGATCGGCACAGGCCGCGTGCTTGGGCTCTCCACCCACAATGAGGCGCAGCTATTGGCTTCAAACGACGAGCCGGTGGATTACATTGCCATCGGCCCGCTGTTCCGGACCGGTTCCAAACGGAATCCAGATGCGGTGGTTGGAGTCGAAGAGTTGGCAAGGCTGCGGCCGTTGACGGGCCGCCCGGTGGTTGCCATCGGCGGGATCAACCGCGAGAACTTCGGATCGGTGCTGCAGGCCGGAGCGGATTCGATCGCTGTGATTGGCGATCTGTTCGCGCCTGGCGGTACGCTGAAGAGTTTGCGCGAGCGGGCGGAGGAATGGATGAGGCTGACGAATGAGTAAAGACACTGGGCTGGTGAAAGGGCTGGGGCTGATGGACGCCACCATGCTCGTCATCGGATCGATGGTGGGTTCCGGCATCTTCATTGTGGCCGCCGATATATCGCGGCAGGTCCGGTCGCCCGGGTTGCTGATTATGACGTGGGTGGTCACGGCGCTGCTCACCATCATCGCCGCGCTCAGCTATGGAGAGTTGGCCGCCGCCATGCCTCATGCCGGCGGGCAGTACGTCTACCTCCGCGAAGCGTTCGGCCCGCTCTACGGATTCCTCTTCGGCTGGACCATGTTCCTGGTGATTCAGACCGGAACCATCGCCGCGGTGGCTGTGGCATTTGCCAAGTTCGCGGGGGTGTTCTTCCCCGGCATCGCCGCGGATCGTTATCTGCTGCCGTTCCTGAGTAGCCAGCAAGCTGTGGCTATCGCGATCATCCTGCTGCTCACCTGGGTGAATACGCGCGGAGTGCGGACGGGTGCAGCGGTACAGAACACGTTCACCTTTGCCAAAACCGCAGCCTTGCTGGGGCTGATCGGATTTGGATTCCTGGCCGGACGCGACTCGCAGGCGGTTGCCAGAAACTTCGACCACTTCTGGCAGAATGCGGACTGGACTTTCACCACCGTGCAAGTGGTGGGCGTCGCTATGGTGGGCGCGCTATTCTCCTCCGACGCGTGGAACAACGTGACATTCACGGCGGGAGAGATACGCAACCCGAAACGAAACCTGCCGCTGTCGCTGGTGTTGGGAGTGGGCATCGTGTCCGTGCTTTATCTGGCGTGCAACTTCGTCTATCTCAATGCACTGCCGCTGGAGGCGATTCAGACGGCGCCGCAGGATCGCGTAGCCACGGCCGTAGCGCAGAAGATGTTCGGGACGACCGGCGCGCAATTAATCGCTGTGGCCATTATGGTCTCGACGTTCGGGTGCGTGAACGGACTTATTCTCGCCGGAGCGCGCGTCTACTACGCGATGGCGCTGGATGGACTTTTCTTCAAGTCCATCGCCACTCTGAACCCGAAAACTTCGGTTCCGGTCACGTCTCTGGTGTGGCAATGCGCGTGGGCTTGCCTGCTCACTTTGACCGGCCGCTACAACGACCTGCTGGATTATGTTATCTTCGCAGTTCTGCTGTTCTACATTCTGACGATCAGTGGAATCTTCGTGCTCCGCCGCACGCGGCCGGAGATGGAGCGCCCTTATCGCGCGTTCGGGTACCCCGTGTTGCCCCTCTCATATATCCTGGTTGCTGGACTGATTGAGATCCTGCTGTTACTATACAAACCGAACTATACGTGGCCGGGCCTGATCATCGTCTTATTAGGTATCCCGGTTTATTTCTTTTGGCGCAAGTACGAGGTGAATGCATGAATTTATTCGCGGTAAAACCTTTGAGCCGCATCCTGGCCGAGTCTGAGGGCGAACACGCTCTGAAGCGGACGCTTGGCCCGGTGCAACTGGTCGCACTGGGGATTGGCGCCATCATCGGCGCCGGACTGTTCTCCCTGACGGGCATCGCGGCCGCGAATCACGCTGGACCCGCGGTAGTGCTTTCCTTCGTACTGGCTGCGTTCGCCTGTGCATTCGCCGGCATCTGCTATAGCGAATTCTCAACAATGATTCCCATCGCCGGAAGCGCGTACACGTACTCGTATGCCACCATGGGCGAACTGATGGCGTGGATCATCGGCTGGGATCTGGTGCTGGAATACGCGGTGGGCGCGGCAACCGTGGCTGTCAGTTGGTCTTCCTATGTGGCGTCGCTCTGCAAAGACTACGGCGTGATCCTGCCGGCGCGGCTGATGGCGTCGCCGTTCCAGGCGATCACGCTCGACGACGGCACGCAGGGATACGGATTGATCAATCTGCCGGCCATCTTCGTCGTGGTGGTGGTCTCGCTGTTACTGATGCGGGGCATTCAGGAATCGGCAAGGGCCAATTCGGTCATCGTCGTTCTCAAGGTCTCGGTAGTGATCCTGTTCATCTTCGTCGGATGGGCCTATATCAATCCTGCCAATTACGTCCCGTTCGTTCCGGAGAATACCGGTACGTTCGGCCACTTCGGATGGAGCGGCGTGGTTCGCGCAGCCGGCGTGGTGTTTTTCGCCTTCATCGGATTCGATGCGGTGTCCACGGCGGCGCAGGAAACCAAGAATCCGCAGCGGAACATGCCCATCGGGATCATCGGGTCGCTGGTGGTCTGCACGCTGCTGTATGTGCTGTTCTCCTACGTGCTTACCGGGATGGTGAATTATAAGGATTTGAACAATGCCGCACCGGTTGCCTCGGCCATTGACCTGACGCCATACCTCTGGCTGAAGTCGGTAGTCAAGATGGCGATTATCGCCGGGTATACTTCGGTGATCCTGGTGATGCTTCTTGGCCAATCGCGCGTCTTCTACTCGATGTCCCGCGATGGCCTGCTGCCGAAGCTTTTCTCCGACATCCATCCCAAGTTCCGCACGCCGTGGCGCAGCAATATGCTCTTCATGGCGTTCGTCGGTTGCTTCGCCGCATTCACGCCGATTAAGATCGTTGGTGAGATGACCAGTATCGGGACGCTGTTCGCCTTCGTGCTGGTGTGTATCGGCATCATCGTCATGCGCAAGACGCACCCTGAGATTCCCCGCCCCTTCCGCACTCCGCTGGTTCCGTTTCTTCCCATCGCCGGAGTGATTGTGAACCTGATGCTGATGGCCGGGCTCGGCTGGGAAAACTGGGCGCGGCTGTTCGTGTGGATGGCGCTCGGCATGGCAGTGTATTTTGGTTACAGTCGGCATCACAGCCGCCTCAATCTGCCAGTAGAGAGAGCAAATAAGTAAGCGCCGGGATTGGCCATGGCAAGGCCGAAGCCATGGAGAAGCTCTTGCCGCTGGTCTACGACGAACTGCGGCGTCTGGCGGCGCTATATTTCCGCCGCGAACGTTCCGATCACACCTTGCAGCCCACCGCGCTGGTTCACGAAGCGTACCTGAAGCTGGTGGACCAACCCGTCGTGCGGTGGGAGAGCCGCGGCCACTTTCCGGGAGTAGCGGCCACGGAGCGGCGAAGCGGGGCGGCCTGCCACAGAGGGTTATCCTGGACGACGGCATGGCGATCACCCGGCAGCGGGCCGTGGAGATGATCGCTCTCGCTGGCGCGTTGACGTAACTGGCGTCGATCGACCCGCAGCAGGCCAAGATCGTGGAGCTTCGCTTCTTCGGCGGCTTGCCGGTGGAAGAGACGCGAGATCGAGAAAGGAAGTGCCAGTTACTCCCGAGCGATGGCGCCAGGTTCGGGAGATCTTCGATTGCGCGATAGAGCGCGATTCGAAGGAACGCACGACCTTTCCGCGGGACGCCTGCCTGGGCGACGATGACCTGCATGCCGAGGTTCTCAGCCTGATTGCTTCATTCGACGGCAGTGAAGAGGACTTTCTGGAACAGCCGGCCGCGCACCGCGGAGAAGGCGGCATGGGAACCGTGTACGCCGCCACACGCGGGGATCGCGTCTACTTACATCTCGAAGCGAATGGAGAAGCCGGGGGCTATTGGGCCTTTGCTACTTCCACGGCGAATACATAAGTGGGACCGAACATGTTCGAGCGGAACACCACCCACTTCTTATCTGGAGTGAAACTGGGGTTGGGCTCCAGCCGGTACTCGTGCTTTGACATATTCACCAATTTTTCCGCACGGAGTACACCGGGGCGCAGGAACGAGGGGTCGTCGACACCCTGGTTCGCCAGCAAGTGTGGGCGGAAGAGGTAAATCCACTGGCCGTCGGGAGCCTTCGCCACCTGGCCCGGGTCGCCGCCGTCGCCGCAGAGGAGTTGCCCATCGCTTGAGACGTTGAAGTGGATGGACCACTCATTCCGCAGCAGATGATAGCGGCGCCGCGCACCTGAATCGACTTCGTAGGTGGCGAGCCAGAAATCTTCTCCTCTTGGCGTTTGAAGATCATACCAGATGGTTTTGCCGTCGGAGGACCAGAATTCGTGCCCGAAGATTTCCATGGCCATGGTGCGGGTATGGATCTTCTTGATCTCGCTGCCGTCGGTGCGCATGGTCCAGATGCGGTCCACTTTGTGCCACGGTCCTTCGTGGCAGAACATGAGCAGCGTGGGGTCGGTGGGTGAAAAGAGCAGGTGATTCAACCAGTCCGTGGCGCGATGAATGGTCTTCACTTCACCAGTCTGGATGTTCAGCGTAAAAAGCCCCATGGGCAGGTGCGCGGCGAGGCGCTCTTCCATCATTTGACCTTTGTTCCGGGGCTGATCGAGCGCGTGGCCTTGCGTCTGTGGCGCAGTGGCTTGTTGCGGTGCGCCTGCAGCGGCCGGACGGGCGTTGGCGCCGTAATCACGTCCTTCGCCTTCAATGTAGGTACCGGCGAGGAGAGTTTCGTCCGCATTCACGGTTGAGATCCCGCCCCGCAGTGGAAGGTCGGCGATCTTGCGGGTCTCGCCGGAGTCTACGTCGGTCCAGTAAGCGGTGCCTTCGCGGATATAGTAAATGCGCTGATTTTTCCGTCCGGCATCAATCAACCGGACGCGGCCATTCACCACGGAACGCGTTTTGCGGGTGGCGAGATCGAGTACCGAAATTCCTGCCGGGGTTGTGTAGACAAGCCTCTTTCCGTCGGCGGTGTAGCCGTTTTGGTTGAAATAAAGGCTGGCGCTGCCAGGCTCATCGGTCAGGCGGACGACGCGGTGGCCGGTATCGGGATCAATCCAGGTTTTGGGCGGATCGGCCTGGGCGGCAGCCTGGGCGAATAAAAATAGGAATGCAAGCATGGTTTTCGTCTCCCGGTCTTAGAAGATCACCTTTAAAGCCAACTGCAGCGAACGCGGCGTATTCTGCTGGCCGGTGATGCGGCCGAAGTTCGCATTATTGATGTCGAGCGATGCCGGTCCATTGAAGATCACGGAGTTGGTGACATTGAACGCTTCCACCGAGAAGTTTACCTTAACGCGTTCGATGACGGGAAACTCGCGGGTTACGCTGATGTCTTCATTCCAGAAGCCGGGGCCGAAGAGGCTGTAGGCGCCTGCGCCCGGCGTGTCGCCATACGCATATGGCGCGGGATTGCGGAAGGCGTTTTTGTCCAGATAAATGGGACGCGCACCAAGAAGATCGCCGGAGCCCCACTCGCCGTTGATGCGCGACGGGCCGGAGAAGCCAGGCGTAAAAGACGCGCGGCATCCGCCGGCGTTGGGGAGGGTACAAGCTGCGCCGATGATGCCGTAGGGCAATCCGGAGCGCAGTCGCGTGATGCTGGAGACGCGCCATCCGTTGATGGCGGCTCTGATGAGAGCGTTTTGCTGTTGGAACTTTAGCTGATAGACGACCAGGGCGTTGAAGACATGGCGGCGATCGCTTTCGCCGTGTGTCTTTTCGGTCTGCCAGAAATAGGCGGTCCGTCCGGCGCCGGCATCGGAGAGAGTCTTGCTCCAGGTGTGATTGATGTTGAACGTGAGTCCGCTGGCGAAACGCTTGTTCAGGGTCAGTTGCAGTGAATTGTAGTTGGAGTTAGCTAGATTCACGAAGTCGGCGCCCACACTGGAATATTGCGGGAACGGGCGGAGCATTTGAGCAAACGATCCGCGGAAGTTCGCATAAGGCAGATTGATATCCGGGATGAGGGCACGCGCCTGGGTGAGCGTGGCGGGGCTTACCTGGGCGGTCAAAAGATTGCCCAGTGCCAGGTAACGCGGATGAATCTGTCCGGACCAGATGCCGATGCCGCCACCGCGAAGAAGCTTGCCATTGGAACCCACGTAGCCGGCGGTCAACGTCATGGACGAGGTGATGGCGTGCTGGATTGAGAAATTCCAGTTCTGATAGCGGGGCGGACGGGCGCCTTCTTCGGGATTGTCCCAGGCGACTCCACCTCCGGTGGGCCGGTCCGTGGTGAAACCGGTGTTGAGCGTGGCATCGAAAAACGGAGGGTGCTGATAGGCGGGAATCCCGTCGTTCCAGTTGAACGCCGGGTCGTAACTATTTAGCGAAACGAAACCGGGAGCTGCGGTATATCCAAGTTTGCCTGTTCCTTCGCGCGCCCCGCCGCGGCCACCGACGGCGCCGTGCCGGCTATACATCACTCCATAGGCCGAGCGCACGACCGTCTTGTCGCCGATCCGGTAGGCGAAGCCGAGGCGCGGTCCAAAGTTGCCCGGTTGGGTTTTGATGCGCGTGCTGCAATTGCAATAGAGCGGTTCGGCGCCTTTGCCTCCAAACTGCAAGGCGCCTTTGAAGCCCTGCAGAGCGGCGTTCGGCGCGTCGGGATTGAACCATGAGACACGATCGGCCACCTCGACATAGGGTTGCATGATGTCGTGCCGCAAGCCAATGTTTAACGTCAGGCGCTTGGTGATCTTCCAATCGTCTCCCACCCACCAGGAGTAGGTGCGGTAGCGGGCTCCGGAGGTGACGACGGAATCCTCGTTCACGTTGGAGGAGTTCAAGTCGCCGAGCAGGTAGCTGGCATAGGGATTGCCTGTCGTATTGTTCAAAGCTCCGTTGTTAAAGCCGGCGGTCTGCGCATTGCTGAAGGAGGCGATGAACAGTGTGCCGTCGAAGCGCGCGCGGTAGTTGTCCTGCAATCGTTGGTGTTGGAAACCGGCCTTCACCGAATGCAGGCCGTGGACCCATTGCAGGCTGTCCTGCAGGGTGAAGTTATTCAGCGCGTCGAGAAACGGCCGTGCATCGGTGCCGCGCCATCCGGCCGGTGCGTTCGTGCCGGCGAATGCTACTTCCGGAAACGAAAGAGTGGCGTCGCCTGGGGGCAAGCCCTTGATGCCGGCTTTCTCCACCCACCGCCCGTCAATGGTGGGATTGGTGATGGGAACGTTCAGCCGGGACGCGCCGAAATTGATCTGGTTGATCATGGCCGGCGTCAGAACCCAGGTGTGCTTCACCTGCCCCACCGTGGGGATTTCACGCACTACGCGAGTGACGGTGTAGGGCAACGGCAGCGGCAATGGAGCACCGCGAATGGGCCCGCTTTGGCTGTGCTCGCCGCGAGTGAATAAGACGCTGAAGCGGTGGGCTGCGGAGAGATTCCAGTCTACTTTCGCGGTGATATTTTCATTATTGAAGCCCACGCCTTGGTTGTTACCCAGATAGTTATTGGCGATACCCGGATGGGTGGGGGCCGGCAGGGCGGACTGGAAAAATTTCGATGCTGAGCTGAGGCGGTTGGGCGGAATGATGTTACCCGGAAACTGTTGGCGGGTGCAATTCACTCCTCCGGCGCAGGCAGTGCTGAGCGGATCGAAGATACCGGCAGTCTGTTCGCTGAAATCACCGGCGCGCATCTTCAAAGTAGGTATGGTGATGAATTGAAAGTCGGTGGCGACGCGGTATTTGTAGCCATCGTAGGCGCCGAAAAAGAAGATGGAGTTTCGCTTGATGGGTCCGCCGAACGTGAACCCATACTGGTTTTGATTCTGCTGCGGGCGCGTCGGGGCGAAGAAGCCGCGGGCGTCGAGCTTGGTGTTGCGAAAGTATTCGTACAACGACCCGTGGAACTGGTTCGTGCCGGATTTGATAGTGTAATTCTCCGAGCCCTGGCCATTGAATTCGACCGATTGGCCGCTGGTCTCGACCTGAAACTGCTCCACCGATTCGACGGAGACGCCGAACTGCATGGCGCGGCTTTCGCCCTGGCGGACGGCGTCGGTAGCGGGAAGACCTTCAATATAAACGTCCTTGGAAAAGCTCTGTCCGCCGTTGATGAATCCGAATGTTCCGCCTTCCTGCACGCCGGGCATCAGATAAATGAAGGCAGCCGGGTTACGCGGAGCGCCTCCTCCCATGGAAAGGGGGAGCGCCGTATACATCTCGTTGCGGACGGTTTGGCCCATGCGCGGGTCGCTTGTATTCAACTCGGGCGGAGCGGCAGTAATGGTAACGCTATCGCCGATGGATCCCACTTCCAGCGTGATGTTCATCTCAATGGTGCTGAGCGCGTCGACAACCAGATGCTCCTGCACGAAGTTGCGGAAACCGCCGGCCGATGCGGTAATTTTGTACGTTCCAGGTGCGAGCGGCGCGATGACGAAGAGTCCGGAAGCAGTGGTTTCCCGCTTGCTCTCGACTCCGGTTAGCGTGTGGGTGGCGGTGATGGTAGCCCCGGCAATCACGGATTCCGACACGTCTGTCACCGTGCCTTTGAGCGTGCCGCTCCCGCTGATTTGCGACAGAGCCAGGGCTGGAAACAGGAAGCCGAACAACATTGTTCGCATAGCATGACTCCTTTTGAAGGTACTTGAAGCGGATCCATAATACCCGAAAGGCTGCGCGGTTTGCAGTGCGAAAAGAAGGTTGCGGTGAAGTTGGTGAAGCCCGGCATGGACAGCCAGGAGATCCTGCGGCGCTTCCGCAATGAGCGGCAGATGTTGGCCAGATGAAGGCTTGTCGTATCGGGTGATGGAGTACGTGGAAGGGCTGCAAATCGACAGGCATTGCAATGTGCACAAGCTCACCTTCACCGAGCGGCTGAAGCTGTCCTGCGGCGTTTGTGCGGCGGTGCAGTACGCGAATCAAAAGCTTGTGGTTCACGGCGGCCTGAAGGTCAGGAACATCATCGGTACCACTGGCGGCGTGGCGAGCCGGCCATGGAGATGGCGGCACTCATCTACGCCCAGCATCAGCCGCAAAATGCCAGCGGGTCTGGACCCGAGCTCCATGCCGATGCCAATCATTAACCACGCGGTCTGCGTCGGCGAACGGAAGTGAGTTAAGCAGTACCACGGAAACGACGCTGTAGACAGAACTGGCCGCGCCGATGCCGAGGAACGCGAAGACGGGCTTGCTCCACAGTGTGAGACAGGCCGAAACTGAGATCCTGGCCTAACGCGTCCTGCCTTAGGTGTCGATAAGATCGAAGTATGCGATTACTGATGCTTCTGCCTCTGTGCCTGACGGTTCTCTTCGCGGCGGAGAGCCGTCCCAGTTTCACCGGAACCTGGAAAATGGACAGCGAAAGGAGCGATTTCGGGCAGGTGCCGAAACCGGCGAGCTTCGTCCGGAAGGTGGAGCATGAGGACCCGAAAATCCACGTTTTGACTACTTTCGCGACGCCGGGCGGCGAGGCGGTGACGGATGTCCGCTACACCACCGACGGCAGGGAGAACCTGAACACGGTACGGGGCGGTGAGTGGAAGAGCAACATGGTTTGGGACGGGAATAGCCTGGAGCTTACTTCGAAGCGTACGCTAAACGGCACCGAAGTATCCACCAAGGAACGGTGGACCTTGACGAGCCAAGGCAAGGTGTTGACGGTGGTGAATAAGACGACCACTCCGCAGAGGGAGATCACGTTCACGGTGGTGCTGAATAAGGAGTGAGGGCGTCGATAGCCCCCACTCGGCTTATGCGGTGACTTCTGTAGTTACGGCAGCTTCTTCCACCGGTTGCGGCAGATCCTTCTTGAATTTGCACTCGGCGTTCGGACACTGAGCGACAGGTCCGGCCTTCAGCCACTTTTCGATCAAATACGGATTGCTACAGTTCGGGCACTGCTCCGCGATCGGCTTGCCCCACGCCACGAAGTCGCACTCCGGGTAGCGGTTGCAGCCGAAGAAGGTCTTGCCGCGCTTGCTGCGGCGCTCCACCACTTCCCCTTGGGTGCAGTTCGGACAGGCAACGCCGATGGTCTTCTGCTTCACGTACTTACACGTTGGATAGTTGCTGCACGCGACGAACTCGCCGAACCGTCCGAACTTCTGGACCAGGTGGTTGTCGCATTGCGGGCACTTCTCTTCGAGCGGCACGTCGGACTTCTTCTGTGATCCGCCGATTTGCTTGGTGGTCTTGCAATCCGGGTATCCGGAGCAGGCGTAGAACTGACCGAAGCGGCCCTTCTTCAGGACCATGGTGCGGCCGCAATTCTCGCAATACTCTTCGGCGTCCTGCTCGGTGAGGTTTTCCTTGTCGGCGTCAGTCTGCTCTACCGCCAGTTCGCGGGTGTTTGAGCATTCCGGATAGCCGCTGCAGGCCAGGAATTTGCCGTACTTGCCCCATTTGATGACCATCGGCTTGCCGCATTTGTCGCACAGGAAGTCGGTTGGCTCCTCCATGCGCTTGATGTCGGTCATCTGCGTTTCGGCACGCAGCAGATCGTCCTTCAGACGGTCGTAGAACTCGGCCATGGCGGTGCGCCAGTCGAGTTTACCCTCTTCAATCTCGTCGAGCTCTTCTTCCATCCGCGCCGTGTATTTCACGTCGAAGATGTGTTCGAAGCTTTCGAGCAGCAGGTCTGTAACCACCATTCCCAGTTCAGTTGGAGAGAAGCGTCCGCCTTCTTTCTTGGCGTACTCACGCTCCTGAATGGTGGAGAGAATCGAGGCGTACGTGGACGGCCGGCCCACGCCGTTTGCTTCCAGCTCCTTCACCAGCGTCGCTTCGTTGAACCGGGGCGGCGGTTCGGTGAAGTGCTGTTCCGGGTCGATCGACTTGAACTTCAGCGTCTCGCCCTCGGTGACTACGGGAAGGCGGCTCTTCAGCTCTTCGTCGTCTTCGTCCTTCTGATCTTTACCTTCCTCATATACCGCTAGGAAGCCGTCGAACTTGGGGACGGACCCGGTGGCGCGGAAACGGTACTCGGCACCGTCTTTGCCTTGGCTTGAAACGTCGATGCTGGTCTGATCGAACACCGCCGGCATCATCTGACACGCCACAAAGCGCATCCAGATTAAGCGATAGAGCTTCAATTCGTC
>JANYCV010000159.1 GCA_025360145.1 Acidobacteriaceae bacterium | reverse complement strand
GTATCTGCTTGACTCAGGTGGATACGATCCCGCAGCATTTCGTGGGGCTGGCGCATTGGCGCCTTCGTCCCGCGCAGTCCAGGGGAATCGCCCCACCCGAGCTGCTGCCATCGCAATTACCTAAGTCAAGCTAAAAACGGCAGCCGGTCATAGCCCGGCCCGGCAAGCAATTGAATCGGCAGGGGTTCGAACCGCTTCGCGCTCCACCGTCCGGGTGACAGTCCCTTTCAGCGCAACAGCGTGGCGATGAGCGGGTTACGCAGTTTATGGCCGGTGAACTGCCGTTTTTACGGTGAAGCACATACCCAGCCAATCCGATTTGGCAGCGGCGTGCGTATACCAGGTAGTTCCTTGTGACACGCGCTGTCTACATTTCAGGAGGCACCGGCTATATTGGTGCCTCTCTGCTTTTGAAGCTGATTGCCCGCGGGCATAAAGTCAGGGCGCTGGCAAGGCCCGGTTCGGAGCGCAAGCTGCCGCCGGGGTGCGGAATTGTAACCGCGGATCCGTTGTCCGCCGGGACATTCGCAGCAACCATCGATCCGGGCTGCACGTTCGTCCACATGGTTGGCACGCCGCATCCGGCTCCATGGAAAGGCCCGCAATTCCGCTCGGTGGACTTGGTAGCGCTGCAAGCTTCGGTGGCAGCCGCGCGCGCGGCCGGCGTAGCGCATTTCGTGTACGTAAGCGTGGCACACCCGGCGCCGCTGATGAAATCCTACATCGCAGTGCGAATGGAGTGCGAGGCGGAAATTGCACGCGCCGGACTGATCGCGACCATCGTCCGGCCCTGGTATGTTCTGGGTCCAGGGCATTGGTGGCCGGTCGTTCTGAAGCCCTTTTACGCCATCATGGAAGCCATTCCCTCAACCCGCGCCGGGGCGCTACGGGTGGGTCTGGTCACTTTGAATCAGATGACGGACACCCTGCTGTGGGCAATAGAGAACCCGCCGCAGTCAACCCGTATCTTGGATGTGCCGGAAATCAGCAGGGTGCGCGACTACTCTTCAGCGGGCGGCGGAGGTGGAGGCGGGGGCGGCTGCTGACCACCGGGCCGGCCCTGATCCCGTCGCGGCCGGTCCGGTGGCGGCCCCTGTCCAGGCCTGCCCGGTCCCGCGCCGTTCATCGCAGGAGCGGGCCCCTTCGGCATACGCTTCTGCAACTCATGCCATTGCTCCGCGGTCAAAATCGTCCGCAACTTCAGGCTCATCTGCGACACAGTACGGCTCATATCGGCACGCGTCGTCGCTAGCCGCTCCACCGCATCGTTCGCCTTGCGCTGGTCGATCTTCTCGTCGTTGAAGACATCCCCGAAATCGCCTTCCGCCTTCTCCATCGCCGACCGCTGATCGATCAACTTATTCCGATAACCGCGGACCACTTCCCGAATCTGCTGATTCTGCTCTTCTTTCAGGTTCAGATCGCGGGCAATCGGCGAATCCCACCACGCAAACAAGCCGCGCGGCGCCGCCGGCTGAGCGAAGGACACAGCCGCCGCCAGCGTCATCAGTACTGCCAATCTCTTCATGGATGCTCCTCAAAAAGCTGGCGCATCGGCTTCGCCGCGCGCGGTTCGATCTGTTCCACCTCAGAATAAATCTCGGAAAAGAATTGCGCGTCCGAACTAGCCCGCTGCGTAACCACCGATATCGGCCGCTGTGGCTGATATACCGCAAAAATCAAAACGATCACTATGGCGCAGGTGAAAGCCGTAACGGCCCGCCAGGAAACCAACGAGCCGGTTGGACGCTCTATACGCTCCATCACCGCCACCCGTTGCCGCAACAAAAGTGCCGGATCTACGGTGCTTTCCTCATTCGAAACCACCACGCGGCGGCGAACCGCGAGCGCCTGCAATCGCCCATCGCATGCGGCGCAGACGCGCAAGTGATCGTCATCCGGACCCACCCCGTACAACCGGTCCAGCAATTCGTCTTCACTCCAATGTTTGCCGTTCATATTCGATTCCTGTACAAATCCTTCAGTTCGCAACGCATTTTCACCAGCGCCCTTGACAGGTGCGACTTCACGCTCCCCACATCCAGATCCAGCGTCCTGGCAATCTCTTCCAGGGTGTTGTCGTCGTAGTGACGTAACGTAAAAACCGCCCGCTGGCGGAGCGACAACTTCTCCACCGCAACCGCCAGCCTGCGCTCGATCTCGCGCCCGCGTATCCAGTCCAGCGCATCCGGATCGGACGACGGCGCCAGCTTCAGAATGGTCTCTTCGGTGTCTTTCGGTGGCCGATTGCGCCAGAACTGCCAACGTTTGGAGCGCAGCCGGTCGAGGCATGTATTCACCGCAATTCGGGTGATCCAGCGCGTGGCGTCGTCAACAGCCTCAAATTCGGTCTTGCCGATGGCCCGGTATGCTTTGAAAAACGCGTCTTGGGTGGCGGAACTGGCTTCGTCTTCATCCCGCAGCAGCCGCAAGCATAGTAGATAGACTCTCCGCTGTTCGGACTGCATCCATGGGCCGAATTCGTGCAGGTCTGATAACCTTGCACGCTCGCCGGCGATCGGATCTACCATTACTTCCATCACTAAACCAAGACGAGGATTCTCCGCCCCGGTTTACAAGCCGGCGGATCTATTGCGGAAGAAATTTTGGAGCGTGTTTGGTTTGATCGGAAAGCGCCCGTGCGCTGAACACCGAAGCCTCGGCCGCGTTCAACTTCAGATCGCTGCCTTCTTCGAGCGGCATTTCGTGCTCTACCCAATTGGAAAGAGGGATGTTGCGAAAGTACAGACGTTCCTGCATTATCATTGACTTACGGTTTATGAAATGCGACTTGCTCTCGCGCATGTAGTGCCGTTCTTCCACGCGAAAATCCATAAGAAACTGGTCGAATGCCTTGCGGTGGGCGGTCTCTTCGGCGGCCTTGATCTTGTCTTCGAGGCCAGTCTCATGCGCGGCCAATAGCGCCTTCGCCGCAGCCAGGTTTTCGCGCTCCTTGGCAATGGAGACTTCCGCGCGTGCTTCCATCAAAAAGTAGACTAAGATGGCCGTGCCGGCCGCAACCAGCACAGGTAGCAAAATCCACAGAAACTGGTCCATATGTTTCTATCCTAAGGCTATATCGTCTTGAAGCATAGATCTATGTAGGGTCAAGAGCAAAAAAGTTGCGACCGCCCTCAGGTCTAAACCTTAAACGTGCGTTCCGTCGATCTTCTGCCCGTTTACCAGCGCCATCAGGAGCTGAAAATCGTAACCCACGCTTTGAAACGTCAGAATCCGGCCCAGAACATGAAAAATAGCCGCCAGCCGGAATCCAAGTGCCGCGCCAAAACCTTCCCGCTTTCCCAGGTAAATCGCTCCGCCTAGCGCCCGGTCGGCCGAATAGAGCGGTCCATCTTCCCGTTCGAGCTTCGCCGCGCAATTCACCTGCGCCGCCGGAATTACCAGGATCTTCTTGGCGCCGTTCCGAATCCGGAAACAAAGCTCGGCATCCGGGCCGAACTCGCCGAACTGCGCATCGAAGCAATTCATCCCGATCAGCAGGGAACGCCGCACCAGCATCGGCGCGCCGATCACGAAATCCACCGCAACCGCATCGGCCGACGCGTCCACCTGTCTCGCCCCAGGAAATTCCCCCGACTTCCAGAATTCCGCCAGTGTCTGCTTCGACGGCAAGGGGTAAGACTGTTCCACGTAGGCGCAAACAGCCCCCACATCTTCGTGCGATTCCAGCCGCGCCGCCAAAATCTCGATCGTGTCCGGCTTCACTTCCACGTCGGCGGGAAGCAGCAGCACGTATTCTCCGCGCGCCGTTCGGATTCCGGCATTCAGCGCTTTCGTGGTTCCGAAATTCTTCGGCAGCCGCATCATGTGGATCTCCGGGAACTCGGAATCCATCGTCTGGCTCCCGTCTTGCGAGCCGTTATCCACGACGACGATTTCCAGCGTCTCCCGAGCGGTCACAGTCTGTAGCGCCGCCAGGCAGCGCCGCAGCGCATCGGCCGAGTTGCGCGATACAGTCAACGCCGTCACACGCGGACTAGTTGGGGTTTCTTCCATACTTCCTGATTGATCCTAAGTGACAACAAGATAGAGTTCCGTTCGGCGCACAGGCCGTCACGGTTATCTAGTCTAACAGTTCGATGGCGCACGGCTGCGCGTCTGGGCGAAACCTCAGACACAGTAGCGACCGGGAACGCCAAGCCGAAATGGATTCAAAAGGTGCAAATGACGACCCTCGGTTAGTGAACATCCACCTATCGCGATATTCCAATCAGTACAGATTGCGCACGCGGCAGCTATTGGCTTTCGAGTTAGTGAATTAAAGACTCGTAGGCTGCAACGCTGCGGTTTCCGATACGTCTGCTAATTTGCGATCAGCAGGTCGGCAGTTCGGGCCTGGCGGGTGGCTCCAGAAAGTTCAATGAGATACGGGCGAGTCGAGGGCTTCTCGGTTCGCCGCGATCTCTTCCGGAAAATGACTAAAAAACGATTTCGAAACTCTTGGCGTAAAGACGTGCCGGTCCTGACGGCGTTAGCAAGCCGTCCAAACCGCGTGGTATTCTGCAAATTCACGTCGAATGCCGATACCGTCGATCCAGCAATACCGGGATCAGCAAGCTTCATTGCTTCCCACCCCTATCGGCGTTTACGCTCTTTGCGATCTGGACGAGGTACCTGTTTATGTAGGGCAGTCGGTAGATGGAATTCGCCAGCGTGTACGCCGCCACATCACGAGCGCCCGTAGCGACATCATCGCAAACCGTCAGGTTGACGTTTGGGAGATCGCCTATGTGTGGGCGTGGCCCTGCGAGAGTCAGGACGCCATCAATTCCCTCGAAGCATTCCTCTTCCATCAATTCAACGCCCAAAAGCCGTTGATGAACGGGACCATTCCGGTGCACCCGGAAACCCTTCTGTTTCCTTCGCCTGAGAAGGCGCGCATTCAAATAATGCCTGACGAAGAAATCGACATTCGGCGCAATCCCAGCCGCCGCCTTCCGCGTCAGAGCCAGTTCTATTTTCAACTCGTCGATCACATCCTCAACGTGAAGGATAGCCCTGAACTTCGGCGTTCTCTCTCGGCCCACTTCGACCGGCTGAGCTCCTACCATCAGCGCTTCATTGGCTCCGTTCTAGTAGTAACGTCAGAAGACGCTTAATTCCGCGTTCAAGTCGGCAAGTCCATATAACGACTACCCTCCAACCTTGACGGCGGAGGGTCAAAACGTTACGCCTATCGCGGGCGATATTCCGGTCGAGCTTGGCGTTCCAGTACCCGGTGTTCGATGTCGGCCGGGTACCGTACTTACAATTGTGCCCGTGCCAGAAGCAGCCATTGACGAAAACTGCAACGGAGGTCCTTGCCAAGACTAAATCAGGACAACCAGCTAAGTACTTTCCATGAAGGCGATAGCGGAATCCCGCTGCATGGACTGCGCGCCTCACGGTCAATTCCGGCCCGGTGTTCTTCGAGCGGACTCGTGCCATTACTTCGCTACGAGTCATCTGACGGCCCTTACGTCGAAGACGCCGAACCTACCCACAGAGCAGCGCGCGATTCAGCCCGAGAGCGAAAATCATTGGAGTGTTCCTTATAATTCCCTGGCGACCGCTTCGGCCGGCGCGAGGTTCGGACTGCCTGAACGATTGGAAGCAGGACCTGTTCGTTGAGAGCCGTTACAACCGCCGCTGCTACACCGTCACCCATCGCTTTATAGGCCTCGTTATAGGTGCCGGGTAACTGAAAGGTATCGCCTAATCCCATGAGCCGGGCTGCTTCCCGCGGGGAAAGCAGTCGCGAACGAATCTGTGGGCCTTTCACCACAACTACCGTTTGTCGGCTTGAGCCACCACCCGGCGTCCGAAGGCAGCCGGCGACCCCGTCGAAACGAACTTCTGCACGCTGTTGTCCATTTCGCATCCGCTTGTAGAGGAATCCCACACGAAACTCTCCTGAGGCTACCACCGAATCAACCTTTGCCCGGTTCACTCCGGTCATCATCCCTAGCAGTCGCTTCGTCTCGGATGCCGAGTGCCAATCAACGCCCTGTGGTTCTTCATCAATTAGGTCTTCGACTCGACGCACTATGCGAGATGCTGGCTGGAACCGCCACCATATCCAGCGGTCCTTGACCGTCTCAGGCAGACGCCTCCAAGCGGCAACGAGGGCCTTCGGGGAATGGGGGGCGTAGGGTATCTCATCAGCAAGGCCGTCTGCGTTGACTCGCGCATCGACGGCAACCAGGAAGACGCGCGGGCGAGACTGTGGAAGAAACCACTTAGCGTCCAAAACCATCGCGCCGAACTTCATGTCAAGCGCCGCTAACGCTTCACAGAGGCCAGTGAAGTCGTCCCCGTAGAGAAGGCCGGTAACGTTTTCAACTACGATTACGGGCGGGCGTCTTCCTGCGTCGAAAAGGTCCCTCATTAGACCCCAGAACGCCCAGAACGTGCCGCTTCGCTTAGCCGACATCCCCCGCTGCCATCCCGCCAACGAGAGGTCTTGACAAGGGAACGAAGCCCAGGCCATATCAGCAGAGGGAAGCGAAGGTGCTTCGATCGTTGCGACATCGCCAAGCTTAAACTCCTGCTTTCCAAAGTTGGCGGTATAGATTCGTTCTTTTGACGCGTCGATGTCGTTAGCCCAAACACAATTCCACAAGGGTTTCAGTCCTTCACGAACCAAGCCAGCACCGGCGAAAAATTCAAGGAAAGTAGGGCGTCCCAAGCTCTCACTATCATACGCTTCGTTAAGCCAACACCGCTGTATGTCGGCATCGGGGCTAAACTCTAGTCGAAGTTGTTCGGGCGGAGGCGTACCCATTAAAGGGCATATCGGCCAACGAACACTCCATTTTGAAGGTTTCGTTACGTCTCCATCGCGGGCATCTCCGCTCTCCAGGCCAGCACGCGCCGCCATTGCTCCCGACGCTTCTGTTCGGTCTCCAATTTTCGAATCCTCCACCGGGCATCCTCCAGCCAAAGCTGGAAACGCCTAAGGCTGCCCTTGTTGTCGCCTTCGCCCGTAAAGACGCCACATCGTTCTCACAGGAAGGCCCTGACCGTGACCGTGACCGCCCCGCAATCGGTCTTTGAGAGCACGCGCTTCCTCGATCCAGGCGTGTTGATGGGCTGTGGGGTCGAGGATATCGCCGAACGAATGGCACCCACGCATGTTGCGGACTGCGATGTCGATGCTCGTAGAGATTCTCATAGCCGCGCTCCTCTTGTGAACCGCAGCGCGCCCTCGCGCGGGAAAACTGCACTCAAGTGGTACCATAATTGTGTACACAGAGAGGCAAGACCATGCAGGCTACCAAAGTCGGAATCCGCGAGTTTCGGGAGAACTTGTCCAGCTATCTGGAATCGAAGACACCGGTCGCCATCACGCGGCATGGCGCCACCATCGGCATTTATTTGCCGACTCGGCCTAAGCCGAGCCAGGCGCAACTGGAAGCGCTTCGCCTCGCTGGAGAAAAATTGGACGCGATGATCGCGGCGGCGGGTACCAGCGAAGAGGAACTGATGGAGGACTTCAAGCGGCTCCGTCGGGAGAGCCGTAAGCAAAAAGCCTGAAGATGCTGGTCCTCGACGCAAACATTCTTATGCGTGCAGTGCTTGGAAAGCATGCACGGGCCTTGCTGGCGAAATACGGCGAGCGAATTGAGTTAGTGGCGCCGGACGTTGCATTCGACGAGGCTCGGAAACATCTGCCTCAAGTGATTGAACGACGCAAACTGCAGCAAGAACCCTTCATGGCGTATTTCGCCTCTCTCGCCGACATAGTCCAAACCGTTGAGCTTGAGTCCTACTCCGCCTTCGAGACAATCGCCCGTCAGCGTCTCGCGCGCCGCGACGAGGACGATTGGCCGATCTTGGCAGCGGCGCTCACGTTACGCTGCCCGATATGGACCGAAGACACCGATTTCTTTGGCTGCGGCGTGGCGACCTGGACGACGGATCGCGTAGAACTGTATTTGGCTGAAATCGCACCCTAGCTCCTGTGGTGACCGGGCACGCGCAAATGTCGTACAAAGAATTCACCCGATGCACCCGCAATGTGCTGAGGCACGAGTTGGGTGCCAGTATCGGACCACCCTCGTGTCGGGAGTGACGCAAATCAGCAGGCGCGCACCGCTTAGAACGCGAGCCTGGATGACGTTAGCCAGCTAAGTCTTTTTTGGGACCGCCATTCAAGGCGTCTTTCCCGATGCGGAGATCGGCACTAACCTCATCCACTCAGGATTTCATCGCCGCAACCCGCGTGGCCGGAAGCTTCGACGACGCCGGGCTCGACACGCCTTTCTTGGCCATGTCGATCCCTTGGAACGGCACCCTACACCAGTACGCCGGCCGTTTCCACAGGCTCATAGACCTCAGCCATCCACTTGTTGTCATATAGCGCGGATGTATTATCGGCGTCTCCAGCGGCTTGACATCTAGAACGACATCCTTTTCAAAGGCTGATAATGTTGTGTTAGCAGCGGGCTGGGCTCGATCCCGCTTTAGAGAGGTTGAAAATGACGGTCACACTCGAGATTCCGGAAGACTTGGCCCAGCGTTTGGGACCGCAGGCCGCCCGAATGTCGCGGGAAGCGCTTGGGCTGGAAGCGCACCGGCAGGGATTGTGGACTGAAGCCGAACTGGGCCGATTCTTGGGGTTGACCCGCGTCGCACTAGATCAGTTCCTGAAGGATCGCGGAGTCGAACTTGCCTACATCTGGGAGGATCTGGAGCGCGAGCGTGAAGTTCACCGCAAACTCGCAGGCTCGTAATGCTGGTGATAGCTGACACGAGTCCGCTGAACTACCTGGTCTGGATTGAATCGGCTGAAATCCTACCGCAACTTTACGGCATGGTCATTGTTCCACCAGAGGTCCGCGACGAGCTTCTGGCAACTGACGCGCCCGCAGTGGTGCGGTCCTGGGCCGGAAATCTTCCGGGTTGGGTTGAGATCTGCGCCTCAGATCCGGGGTTGCGTGACGATCCTCGCTGGCGGGTTCTCGATCTGAGCGAGAGGGCAGCGTTGGCCTTGGCCGCCGCTCGACAGCCGTCGGTTCTCTTGATTGATGAGCGCGCTGGCACCGGGATCGCACGCGCTCAGGGATTTTCGGTCACGGGAACCCTCGGTGTCCTCGATGAGGCCGCCCGGCGTCAGTTGATCTCCCTGCCCGAAGCAATAGATCGTTTGAAACGAACGTCTTTCCGCTATCCGAAAGCGATAATCGAGCGGTTGCTTGAAGAAGATGCGCGGCGTCGCTCGGGCGAACAAGCCTAGGAAGTGGAATTCCATGCACTCCTGCACGGCCATTGGATATAAAATCAGTAACCATGTCTTTGAAAACATTCCTCCTCTCCCTCACCCTGGCTTTCCAGGCAGCCGCGCAAACGCCCACCTATCTGATTCTGCAAAAGGGCGCCAGCTCGCTCGCCTACTATTCCACGGACGGCAAACTGCAAAGCACCGTTCCCACCGGTCAGCATCCCCATGAGATGATCCTCTCCACCGACGGCCGCTACCTCTACACCACCGATAACGGCACCATGCGCATTGAACATCCCGGCGCGGGCGGCAACTCGCTCTCCATCATCGACGTGGCCGCACGCCGCAAATTCGCCGATATCAGTTTCGGAGAATATCACCGTCCCCACGGAATCGACCTCGATCCAGCCACCGGAAACCTGGCCGTCACCACCGAACTTCCGGACCAGCTTCTCCTCGTCGATCCAGCAAAGCGCGTCGTCCTGAAACACTTCCCCACCAAAGGCAAGACCTCGCACATGGTGAGATTCGGGTCCGGCGCGCAATGGGCCTATGTCAGCAACGGCGGTTCTTCCAACGTCTCCGCCATCCACCTCAAAACCGGCGAAGTGAAGCTCATCCCCACGGGCAACCGCCCCGAGGGCAGCGTGCTGTCGAAGGACGGCAAGGAACTCTATGTCTGCAACCGCGACTCGGCCTCCCTCACCGTGATCGACACCACCCGCAACACTGCCATCGCCAACATCCCCACCGGTAAAGGGCCAGTCCGGATCGCAATGACGCCCGATGGCAACACGCTGGTCTACGCCCTGATGCTCGATAAGAAGATAGCCTTCGCGAACCCGAAAACGCGCACCCAGACCGACTACCTGATCCTTCCCCAGCAGCCCGTATCGCTCGAACTTTCGCCCGACGGCGCACACGCCTTCGCCTCAGCCGAGGAATCCGACACCGTCTACGTTATCTCAGTCGGGCAGAAGCGGATCATCCGGGAACTTCATACGGCGAAAGGCTCCGG
>JANYCV010000156.1 GCA_025360145.1 Acidobacteriaceae bacterium | reverse complement strand
ATGCGGACCAGCTTTTTCAAGAAGATTTGACCAACACTAAGGATTTCGCTTTTGCCTTTCCTGGTGGAATTAACAATCGGAGCGATCCCAAAACCGGCCGCCTCTTCTTTTGCCCCAACTATGTCGGCAATGGCCCGCTCTTTCAGACTGCGGTGATCGTTCATGAAGCCGCCCACTTCGCTGACAGGACGATTCTACATTTTGCCTCAGAGCTGCCGGCACCCAACGGGACACCCGTCGACAGCAGCAAGAACTATGTTCAACTGACCCCGCAGGAAGCTGCGGCCAACGCATATTCGTATGCGCAATTCGCGCTCCACTGTTTTAAGCGGAGAGACCAACGGATCGTACCTTTCAACGAGTAATGTAGGGCGGCGCCGCAGCGATGGAATCGATTTGGCGGGAGATTCCTTTTAGAAAGTCACTGCGCAGGCCATTCTGGACGAGATTCGTCGTCGTGATCTGAAGAACCAGCGGCATGGCGCTCTAGGAGCCTGTCGGAGATAGAATTCCTCGAACGTAGAATGAGTAACTTACGAGCGCTTCAAGGTTTGTGAGTTGTTGATTCTTGGTCGGAAATAGTTTCATTCCGACAGACTCCTAGTCGGCCGCATCCCAGTCTCGCCTAATCCATGGAAATTCCGGTGTATACTGATAACCTCATGGTCACAACTCGTCTTACAATTCTAGTGGCGGCGGGCGCGCTGATATTAGGCGCTCAGAGCCAACCCGAAGCGCGGATCTACCGCGCAAAAGCGACGATTCGCGGCGCAGGCAGTTCGGGGGTCTCCGGCGTGGTGCGCTTTACCCAGGTGGATGGCGGCATTTTGCCGACCGTAGCGGTGGAAGCCGAAATCATCGGACTCCAGCCGGGAGCACTTTATGGATTCCACATTCACGAGCGCGGCAACTGCTCCGACATCAACCCGTTGACCGGCGCGGCGGGCGCTTTTCTGGGTGCCGGCGGACACTACGATCCAGGCCCGAGAAGCGATTCCAATCCGGACGCGAACCATCCTTTCCACATGGGAGATCTCCCGAATATCCAGGTGAACGAGTTCGGCGTCGGATATGTCCGGCACGTTACCAGCCGTGTCACGCTCTCGCCAGGCCCGTTGACTCTCTTCGATCCGGACGACCCCTCGACCCCGTTCGATGACACTGACAGCGCCGTCATCCTGCACGTCAGTGAAGATCGCGGGACCACCGGTGTTGCCGGTGGCGCGGGTGGGGCGCGTCTTGCGTGCGGAATTATCGAGCGCGTCAGTGGCTGGGAAACGGCTTCGGCGCCAAAGGCACCGCCAGCCGTGAGAGCACTCTCCACGACGGGCCACGAAGGCCACGGCAGAAGCGCTGGCGTGCAGCAGTAGTGTACTTTCCTGTCTGTATTTGAGAACCGCTCAGGTTCCGAATCGCGGGGCAGAGTCGGCGATTGGAACCAACCAGGACGATCATTGACAAGATCGTCCTGGTTGGTTCGAGATGTGTACAGCTTTGGCGCGTCCAGACTGGACGAGAGTTCCGCCAATTCCACGATCTGAGCAAGTTAGATTAGCTCGAGCGGGTGGGGAATTATGCCGCAAAAGTTCTAAATAATTCCGGCGGGGGAGCCAATGTGACCCTAAACAACCGCGGCTGGCCTTTTAAAACATCCGGCAACTCGCACCCGCATGTACGCCGACGCCAGCATGGAGTTAATACATGCAATGCCAGTGAAAATGCCGGTGATCGTCACTTATGGCGGCGCTAGCAGTTTGATGCGCAGTCGAAACGTCTCGTTGGAGTTCCCGCCGGACGAGTTCCGTTGCACATCTCGGAACGTAGTCTTATCTTCCAGAGCTTGTACGATTAGCTGTCGCATCCAGTAGTCTCCAGGTATCGAACGACCGAGCGATCACCGGGAGGTGAGGGTGAACAACGGGCTGTAGACGAAGGGAACGCTGGATCAGGATGCTGGTGGTGTGTCCAGCTGGGGGGGGACAGCCACCAGAGTGGGTATCGCGCGCAACTTTCGCATGGCAGCTCTTCTATTGGCACGACGTTTTCGCGCTTTATGGAACCGCGCTTTATCTCCGGTGTATGCAGACATAGTGCTCCAAGCATAGCAGCATTTCTTCAATTGCGTTTGAGCATCGCACGTCGTTGGAGCCTCGCTACGGCGACTGGTTTCCGTACTGCCCTTCGGCTACCGGAGCCCCTCGCCCGGCCGGCAGGAACATTAACAAACCGCAAGAGAATAAGTTTAAAAACCGCATTTTTGCGGAGCCAAACACCAACTCATTGAGAACATTGGGCCACCAAGAAGCCACGAGGGATAAGTTCCTTGCTTTCAGGTTCGAGTCCTAATTGGGGTATCGAATGTCGAGGTTGGATCGGGAAGACCGACCATCGGACCATCCTTGGGGACCCCGAGCGGAGCAAATCGCGACTTGCAGCCTCTCGATGGTGCTTGCTTCAGCGAGTTGGTAACTCAGCCGCTCGACCTGCGTCAATTGACTGGCTAGAGAGACTCGTCCGGCAGGTCGCTTACCAGTCCCTGAACACTCGCGGGATACGGGTCGGGCGACAAACGGGCACGTTTGATGTGGCACGCCAGAAAGTACTCCTGCACCACGCGGAGCACGAAACGCACTTCGAGGCGGCTCCTTTTGCGGAAGTCCACGGGCACGATAAGGCCATAGAGCAGCAAAATAGAAATCGGAATCTCAAAATTGAAGACAGTCGCCGAGAGTTGCTCAACGAGGCGGCTATCGATCTGTTCGGTTAACTGAATCTCTGTGCCGTTCGCGGTCATCGCCGCGGCGGCGGCCTCCATAAGAAGCATCATCCCGTCAACTGTTTCGTAGCGATCAATTGCACGATCAACCAGAGCACCGTGATGCTGGATGTCGCGCGAAATCTTGCGGCGAACCCATGATCCGACAAGCTCAGTGCGTCGTCGTGTGTTTAGCCCATCGCTGCATACATCGTCGAGAATGAATTGAAGGAAGAGCGGATGGAAGGGCAGATCACCATAGAGGTGCGCCAAGCTTCCGTCATCCAATGCGTTGGAAAACTGGGTCAAGGCGACTTGCTCGCCGGTGTTTGCCTGTTGTCGCGCCGCATCAACGAAGAGATGCACCGCGTCAGGTGTCCATGGTTCGAGCGTCAGTAGACGAGCTGGCGTAGCACTGCGCCGCCCGGACCCCAAGCCTTCCAGAAGCGCTTCGAAATTGCCGAACATGGAGCTTAAATGTTCCAACCGCGTGGTCAGAACGCTAGGGCACTTAAGTTCGGCAAGCTGATTGTTTAGCATCTGAAGCCCGTCAGGATGAAGGTACAGGCGGTTCTCGTCCAAACCATCGATGACAAGGATGTGGTCGGGTGTTTCGCTCCGAAGCAGACTCGCCAGCACGGGGCCTGCGAGACCCGTGAACGTTTCTTCGTCCTTTTCCTCCAGTACAAAGAATCCATCAATTGAATCGGCGTCCACACTAAATATGCGTAACGTGTCGGCGATCTCCTGACCAATTGTCGCGACTCCTTGCCGTTGCGCTCGTCGCCCTAGTTCCGACGCCGCGACGAAGATTGAGGTGTAGACTCCACGGCTGGAGGCCTCCAATGCAGCGGTGGTCTTACCTGCGCCAAACACGTCCGTGAGAAGCGTCCAGCGTGCCCTCGTGCTGTCGTGCAGCAGCGCTGTCAGGGTCGCGCCGAAAGGGGAAGGACGGTATTGCGCATGCAAGGGGAGCCCGCCTTGAGCACCAATTGCTCTTCCTTGACTGGAACAAGGGGCAAATACACTTGACCGAATCGAAAGAGTTGGTGTAGTTCCAACTGCCGCTGTACAGCGCGTTGCCGCAATGCCTCAACAATAATCCGCTTCATCCGCACGAAAGCGTGTTTAAGCAGTTTCGGTCGCGGCCAGAACTCTGCACGCTTTGCCCGGCCATCAGCGATCAGACCCTGAAGTTCCCTCTCGATAGCCTTGTTGTAATCTAGATTTCTGCCGTCTCCGTTGATCAGAAAGAGGTAGGTATCGCATGTGTGTCCAGCCTTTCGAAATTTCTCGAAGGATGTCTTGGCGGCACGGATTTCATCACTGCCAAGATCCGATTTCTGGGATGTCTTGCACTGAACGGCAAGCTCGATGTGTCCGTCCTCCGCGAGGCAGAGCAGATCAACACCTTGGTTGTCCCATTTCTTGAGCGCAATAGCCTGCAAGGTTGCAGGCCGGAAAGGGCGGAGAAAGGGCGGAGAAAGGGTAGACAAGCACGCTCAAAATCTCGACCGAGGCTCTGCGCCAAGATGACTCGTGGCCGTTTCCACGCCGTATTCCCTGTCATTTTGGGGTAGGCTTCATCCTAACAGAAGATTTGGGCGGGCCTTGGTGATGAACGCCAGGGCGGCAGTCCGGTCCGGCGACTGCGCCTAGCCTTTACCGCGAGTAAAGTCAACCGGAATGTCGTGGAAAGAGCTGATGCGGGATTCCTCCCGACAAGTTGCCTCGTGACGGATGATCTCCACTCGTACCTATAACGCACAAGCCGCCGCAATGCGTTCGGGATGAATCCAAGGCGGGCACCCAGCTTGGATGTGCCTATCGCGTTCGCTCACAGGATTCGATCGCGAAAGGACTTGAATCGGTTCGAACGCGCTGGGATTTATGCTGCAAAAGCTCTTAATGCATTTAGTATGGGGAGCCAACCGCAGTGGAGGAGTCTCATTCCGCGAATACCTCTTGTAGCGTCCTCAGCGTGGCGGTGAGCGTCTTTGCCGAGACTACTCCCAGTTTCTTCGCCAGCCGGGTCTTGTCCACGGCGCGAACCTGATCGAGCAAGATCAAACCCCTCCGGCCACCATGATTGATACCGATCCGAAACGGCGCCCCGCGCCCCCCCGCGGTCATGGGGGCGACGAGTACTGTGCGCAGATGATCGTGCATTTCGGACGGGGACACCACGACGCACGGGCGTGTCTTCCGGATTTCGCTCCCGACGGTGGGATCCAGATTCACCAGCCAAATCTCGCCACGAGTCACCAGACCAACTCCGAATCGTCCGCATTGCCAAATTCGCCCATCACGAGTTCGTCGTCGCCGGCTTCCGCGATACTCCTGGCAGCCTCGGCCCAACCTGTACGGGCCGGGCTCGCGGGCCGGCGCAGCACCAGTGCGCCATCCTCAATCGTCATTTCCACTCCCGCCTTTGCGTCCAGACCCAGTTGCGCAAGTACCGGTTTGGGGATGACGACTCCCTGGGAGTTCCCGATCCGTCGAATGCTTACGTGTATAGCCCGCATAGTAATAACAATGTTATTCCGCGCTACCCGGTCTGTCAAGCCGTAGAAATCCGAGTCTCCCCAAGAAGGCCACCGAAGTTCGAAACGTGTCCAGTGTCGCGAGCCAACTGAAATCGCCGTTTCAATTCTGTGCTTTACCGGTAACCTCAATTTAGCGCTCGAACTTGTCGGGTTGCACGCAGTTCCCCTCGACACGGTTTCGGGCATCTTCGTGGGCAAACCGGTCCGGTTCCGTAGCATCGCTCAACACTAGAGGTGACTGATCGCCAGTTATCGCACCGTACTTCAACGCCGCCAATCGGTCCCGAATCGGCCTGTGTCGTGATTAGGTGAGTAGTTGTCCCTGGCTTGGCAACTCCCGGTGTCCACCTGTCAAGGACATCTACTTTTCCCAACTAGTAATATGATCAGCCGAACTGCGCATTTGCGAAGCAATGTCTTCTCGGACGTAAATTCGTGGACGTACCCGCAATCGGTAACTCAGGTCTTTCACCCCGGCGTAGGGTCTGATCGCCACCAGCAACTTAGCTATTTTCCCTTAGATAGGATTTCCCTTATGTGGGGATCGCCTCCAAACCTTTGCATCTAAAGCCCTACATCGACTTTCCACCTTAGTCAGCTCGCTTAACGGTTTCGCGACTCTGAGCCGATTCCTAAACATCACGTTAATCCATGCCTCCGAAATTGGCTTTTGAGAATACGTGTGTGCAAGGAAGGGGATTACATATTTTGAAGAGAACTCTACTTTTTTCCGCAACGCTGATAACGACGGCGTTGTTCGCGAAGGATCATGCTCCAAGCCGCCTCATCGTTCAAACTGTCAGGAGCGCACGACCGGAGGCAGTAGGGCGTGCGCTCACATCCCATGGGGCAAAAGTCACGAAGAAATTGCCTCAGATTGGCGTGTCCGTACTGAACATAGATGAAGCGCAGAGCGATCGCATCGCGAAAAGCCTTTTGGCAACCGGACTGTTTACATTTGTGGAACAGGATTTTGTCGCGCGGGCATCCGCGACACCGAACGATCCGAGTTATTCTTCGCAATGGCATCTCCCAAAGATTCAGGCATCGTCAGCGTGGAACATGACCACAGGATCAGCAGGCGTGCCTATCGCGCTCATTGATTCCGGCGTTGATTCCACCCACCCGGATCTGGGTCCTAAGATCGTGGCGGGCTGGAATTACGTGGGGAATAACTCGGATACGTCCGACCAACTGGGGCACGGTACGGAGACTGCGGGCGTGCTTGCAGCGGCGTCAAACAATGGATTCGGAATAGCAGGTGTCAGTTGGGCGAACACACTTATGCCGTTGGTAGTTTTGAATGGCGCCAACTTTGCCTACTACTCGGATATTGCCAGCGCCATCAATTATGCGGCGGACCATGGCGTGCGTGTCGTGAACATCAGTCTCGGCGGAACCACGCCGTCAAGTGTGATTCAAAGCGCAGTGGATTACGCGTGGGGCAAGGGGACCGTCGTGTTTGCGGCCGCCGGCAATTCCAGCAATTCCACGCCGAATTATCCTGCCGCATGTACGAATGTCGTAGCGGTTAGCGCGACGGATACCAACGATGCGCTTGCATGGTTCTCAAGTTATGGAAGCAATATTGACGTTGCCGCCCCCGGGACATCGATTGTGACAACAGTTATGGGTGGAGGAACCAGTGCGGTGGATGGCACTTCATTCTCTTCGCCGATCGCCGCCGGAGTAGCAGCATTAATGCTTGCTGCAAATCCGTCTCTCAGTGCCACACAACTGGTATCGCTGCTGCAACAGAATTCCGACGATCTGGGCGCCGCAGGCTGGGATCAGCAATTTGGATGGGGACGGGTGAATGCTTATCGTGCCGTAACCGCAGCCATCAACGCCCGGACGACTTCAACTGACACGACCCCGCCCTCTGTATCGATTGCGGCGCCGTTAAATGGCGCAATCGTCTCTGGCGCTATCAGTGTGCCGGGAGCCAGCACTGACAATGTGGGCGTCACGAAAGTCGAATTGTATGTTGATAGCGCCCTGGTTGTCAGTGGGACGTCCGCATCCTTCTCATTCGCTTGGAACTCAGCGGCTTATCCCAATGGTTCGCATACACTTTTGGTGAAGGCTTATGACGCAGCGGGAAACACGGGATCTGCCACGACCACTGTTAGTGTAAATAACCTGGTGTTAACAACAAGAGATACGCAACCCCCTACCGTATCGATTACGAGTCCGGCCAACGGGGCTTGGGTTCGCAACAGCGTGCAGATTTCGGTAAGCGCATCTGACAACGTAGCGGTCGCGCAGGTATCCATCTACATTGATGGTGTGCAGTATTACACCGGAACTGCCGCCCCCTACGTTTACAATTGGAACGCTAAGAAGTTTTCTGGCGGTACTCATACCGTCACTGCAATGGCGTGGGATTCCGCTGGTAATTCAGCGAGCGCGAGTCCAGTAACGGTCACCAAGTAAGAGAAAGGGCAGACCGGCATAAATTCCGGCCTGCCCTTTTCCGAGACTACAATCTAAATGAATTTAATTACAGTGACCTGGCCCAGTGATTCCGTTGTTGTAGTCGTCGAGAATCGTTGCGACGCTACTGGTCGCACTCGTCGGCAGATAGCCGTTGCCGACTGGAGGAATGAGTCCGCCGGCCGTTGCAAGGAGCTGGTCGGCCTGTACAATCGCTAGAGCGACAGCTGGTGGAATGGAAGCGCCATAGGCAACATTTAGTTTTGCCGTGATTAACTGGTGTGCCAGCGATAGCGCTCCGTTGCCCCGGATCGCATTATTTTGCAGGATTGCGTTCACCTGGCTCGCTGAGTAGGGAGTTCCACCTAAGAACAGGGCGGTCACCTTACTGTTGAAGTTGTTCTTGTATCCACCTTGTGTCAGCGTGCAACCCGGTCCGCTCGGCACTACGGTTACAAATGTGGACCCTTCCTGCTGGCCAAGATTGGCGGCGAAGGAAAACAGAGTGGGACTAGTGGCCGTCGGTGAAGAAAACGCATTCATCACTTGGATGATTCCATCATCTTCGTGTGGAATCAATGCCTGCCCTTGGATAGATGGTCCGAAATCAGCCGCTGGAAACTTGATCACCTTCGTAGCTGGACCGTCGTAGATGATGTCGAAGAAAATACCACCCGAGACCCCCCAGTTCACGGGAGAGGTAGGGATAAATCGAACCGTCTCAGGCCCTGGGTAGCCTGCTGCCAAAACAATCACCTGATGCTGGCCCGGAGTGCCGACCGGATTGACGGCAAATACTTTGTTGTTATCTTCGGCTCCGACGATGAACCATCCGCCGTAAAGACCCCAACTGAGAGGCGCTACCTGACCATTTTCGACGGCTACTTGACCTTGCAGTGACAAACCCGCTGTACTAGCCAGTAATATCGCAACGCCCGTGGCATTCACGGCATAAATATTGCCGTTTTGCCCAGTGAGGATCATTTGGTAGCCAAAGGTTCCGACATCATCGAACGCTATGCCTGTGTGAGTGTCTGTCAAGCCGGGTATGTTAGTGAAAAAAGCTGCGGCGCCGCCGGTGGGAGCAATCTGTACGATGTTTTGCCCCTGTGTTACGAAAACCGCGCCTTTCGTAAAGCCGCCTAACCCTGGAGAGACGGCGATATAATCTTCCCAGGCGTCAGCATGAAGAAGGCTTGAGGCACGATCCGGAAGTGTGCCGAACACTGACGACACTCCGGCGTCGGTTACACCCATAACCAGCCGATTCGTCTTGCCATTGAACGGCTGAGAGAAGAGTAACTTATTCGCCGTTGACGAATAGGCCACCCCGATCGGCTCGTTCAGAGCCGGTGTGATTGTGAATGTGGACGCTGCGCCTTGCAGAAGCGGCGTGCAGCCTGCTGCTATCAGGGCGATTGGGAACATAGCTACGAAATAATTCGTAGCCTTGCGAAAGTTAGCGATGCGGATATTCATGGTTGGTCCTCCTGACGATCTTTTTCTGCTTCGGTAGTTTCACCTACGGCTGGGTCTGACTTGCTTGCAGACTCGAGATGAGTATAGGGCGTTTCAGCACCAGTGTCTAGGTCTAGTACCTTAGTGATACTCTGATTAGTCCACCTGCCATCCGGGCTTGAATCTGCAGTTCTAATCTTTTAGTTCTAGCGTTCCAGTACGGATTGCTGCTGGTGGGTCGTATACATTTTGCTGCATCTGGACTTGCCCCCATTTTTGACACAACCAGTTAAGACTCAAAATCCATTCAAAGGAGAATGGAGTCATGGGTTTATCACGTAGGTTCCGAAATTGGCCAGCACAATCTGGATAACCTTCGATCTCCGGAAAGAGCCGAAGATCTGGCAGGCGGCACAAGGCTCCGGAGACAAACCTGAGGATTGACAGTCTGCTGCGCTAAAGCGATGCGAGGGAACTCAATAAGGAAGCCGGGTGGAAGCGGCCCGGCAGCGTTGCGCTTGATCTATCCAAAGCCTTGGCTCCGAGGGCTCGGTTCGATTGGGGGTTTGGCGCAGTCTGCTTCGGAGCCAGCCCCGCCGCCTCGGCTTTGTATCTTCCCCGGGAGCGCGCCTTCCCGAGGAATCGCCTTCACGGTAACACGTAGTTCACAGACACCCCGTCAAAATAGGATATTGCTACTTTGCCGGGACACGGCGCGACCGCCAAGTTGACGAAGTGGCTCAACTGGAATGCTTGACTAAGCGATCGTCATCCCAACCACCCTGGGCCAGGGCGAAAGAGCAATGACTTCTTATATACAACCGGACTCAGGATCACGTTCGCCCGGCAGGTGCGCTAGGTTTCGGACTCGTCCGTGTCCTCAACAAACGACCTCATCCGTCCGGCAATCCGATCGCGAATCTTGCGGAACGAACCCAATCGAGTCTCCTCGCCGCCTTCGACGGCTGCAGGATCCTCAAAGCTCCAATGGATACGTTCGGCCTTCCCGGTAAACAGCGGGCAGCTTTCGTTCGCGTTGTCGCAGACCGTGATTACATAATCGAAAGATGCGTCCCGGTATTCATCCACGGACTTCGATCTGTGAGACGAAAGATCGACGCCCAGTTCGCGCATTGCAACAATCGCCTCCGGGCGCACAAAGCTCGGCTTCGTGCCCGCGCTGAACACGGCGAACCGCTCGCCCGCCATTGAACGCAACAGCCCTTCCGCCATCTGGCTCCGCGCGGAGTTCCCGGTGCAGAGAATCAAGACTTTTTGCTTCTCCACTCAACTGGCCTTCTTGATCCCGGTCCGGTAGAACTCTTTAAACTTCGACCGAATATCGTCCCGGACCCTCCGGAACACGGCCATCTTCTCATCGTCCGTGCCGGTTGCTTTTGCCGGATCGGGAAAGCCGATGTGAAGTCTCTTGCCTACTTTGCCGGAGAAGTTCGGGCAATTTTTGTCGGCGTCATCGCAGACCGTGACTACATAGTCGAACGACTGTCCCAAAAATTGGCGAACGTTCTTCGGTGTCTGGTGCGAGATATCAATTCCGATTTCCCTCATCGCCTTCACCGCGTACGGATTGATCCGCGGAGCCGGCGCTGTACCCGCGGAAAACAGAGCGAGCTTCGGGTCCAGAGATCGCAAAAACCCCTCAGTCATCTGGCTTCGCGCGGAGTTTCCAGTACAGACAATTAGAATCTTTTTTGGTCCAACCGCGTCGGCTGCAAGCGCCGGAAGGCCGGAAGCCAATAGGGCCATGGATAGCATCTGTCGTCGATTCATTCGGTTCATTTCCTCCTTCGGACTTAATTAGCGGCAAACCTTGAGAATGGTCTCCGGCCTTACCGCCTGGTTGCGCGTGCAGCATTCTGAGTAAAGAAAGGCCAATAGCTCCTGCAGCGTCCCGGTGTTGGCGCGGTACCAGAGGTAAGTGCTGCGCCGTTCGACCGTAACCAGCTCTTCGTTCTTCAACTTTTCCAGGTGATGCGAAAGCGTGGATGCGGGAATGCCAAGGTCGGACTGGATGTCGCCCACGACCAATCCCTCGGGATGGGCCGCCAGCAGCAAGCGCAGAATCCGCAGCCGGGACTCGGTGCCGATGGCCGCAAACATGTCGGCAAAACGCGCGCACTCTTCCACTTGTTTCTTCTTCATCCTTCCATTGTTAACAGGAAATCCGGAAATACTATGCTTCTAGAATACCGGAATCACCAAATTTGTCAACCGGATTCGTTGACTGCATTCCATACTTCTGCGATGATCGAAATACGATGAGGGAAAACAAGTCAGATCCGGCGATTCCCGCGCCCAAGAGACTAAAAGGGTTTGAACGGTTCCTCAGTATGTGGGTCGCTCTTTGCATGGTGGCCGGCCTTCTACTGGGAAAGTTGGCTCCGGCACTTATTGACTCTCTGCGGCGGATGGAATTCGGCCAAGGCAGCCAGATCAATGTGCCGATCGCGATTCTGATCTGGCTGATGATCATCCCCATGATGATGAAGGTCGACTTCGCCTCCATCCGTGACGTGGGCCGCCGTCCCCGCGGCCTGCTCATCACGCTCTTCGTCAACTGGATGGTGAAGCCGTTCTCCATGGCGTTGATCGCATGGGTCTTCTTCCGCTATCTCTTCGCCGGCCTGATCGCGCCGGACGAAGCGTCCCAATACATCGCCGGCTGCATCATCCTGGCCGCGGCGCCATGCACGGCAATGGTCTTCGTGTGGAGCCATCTCACCGGAGGCGATCCTGCCTACACCCTGGTCCAGGTATCGGTGAACGATCTGATTATGCTCTTCCTGTTCGCTCCGATTGTCCGGTTTCTCGTCAGCGGGGCGTCTTCTTTGGAAGTCCCATTTCACGTGCTGCTCTATTCGGTAATCGTATTTATCGTGGTCCCCCTTGTCGCTGGTGTCGCACTGCGCGGGTACTTCATCGCCAGGCGCGGCCGCCAGTGGTTTGAGGATGAACTGCTGCCCAGATTCGCACCCGCCGGCATGGGCGCTCTGCTGGCAACGCTGGTTCTGATATTCGGTTTCCAGGCCGATAATATTACCGGCAAATTCTTCCACGTCGCGTTGATCGCAGTCCCTATCTTGGTCCAGGTCTACTTCAATTCCGGTCTCGCCTACGGCCTGATGCGACTGTTTCGGGTGGAATATTCCGTAGCAGCACCAGGAGCCCTGATCGGCGCCAGTAACTTCTTCGAACTCGCGGTTGCCACTGCGATTGCGCTGTTCGGGCCAAGTTCCGGAGCGGCGCTCGCCACAGTGGTCGGCGTGCTGATCGAGGTTCCGGTGATGCTCTCCGTCTGTTCCATCTGCGATCGTACCCGCCACTGGTTTCCCGCGTCAACGGCAGCACGCGGAATCTAAGCTCTAACCAGGTAGCGCGTGTTGCCGATGTCGGGGCGGCCGTTCGGGCTGAATGGCATCCTGCATCTCCGCGGCGTCTTCAAAATGTATAGATCCCGGCAACGCCATCCGCACGCCACTTGACGAGATCGGGAAAAACAGGTTCCGCGCGAGATCTTGAATTCGATTGACAAATATCTCCAAAACTGACGCTGTCGATCTCGCTATCGCTCGTTCGACGTGTAAGTAGAGGCTGGAGACAGCCTGCCGGGACCGTCCGGAAGTCGTGCTCCAAACTCGAAATCAGAAGGAGAAATACGATGAAGTTCGTGATTCTGATGAAGGCCGGCAAGAATACAGAGACGGGCTTCCGAACCTCCGAATGCGAACCGGCTCGCGCCATGCATTCAGCCACACGGCCTCGCTGCCCGAGTCTGCTACCATCAAAAATGGAATTTTGTCATTACAACGTAGCTCTCCCCTCATCCCTATTTTCTTGATCGTGGTGGTCGACGTCCTCGGCCTCGCCATCATTCTTCCGCTGCTGCCTTTTTACGCGGAAAAGCTCGGCGCCAGCCCCACTACCGTTGGACTGCTGGTGTCAACCTACGCCGTTTGCCAATTGATCGCCGGACCGCTACTGGGCAGAATGTCCGACCAGGTAGGCCGCAAGCGTCTCCTGCTCGTAAGCCAGGTTGGGACATTTATCGGCTTTATTGTTCTGGCGTACGCGCAGACGCTTTGGGTAGTGTTCCTGGCCCGCATCATCGATGGAGTCACCGCCGGCAACCTCTCGTTGGCTCAGGCTTACATCTCGGATGTCACCAAACCGGAGGAGCGCACCAAAGCCTTCGGCCTCATCGGAATTGCCTTCGGCATCGGCTTTCTCATCGGACCCGCGCTTGCCGGACTGCTCTCCGGATACGGCTATCAATACCCGATATTCGCCGCCGCCGCGCTATCGGCCACCAGCGTATTCACCACCTGGAGACTGCTGCCGTCGGTAAACACCGCCTCACCGGACGCCGCCAAGGACCGCCGGCTCTCGCTGCTTGATTGGGGCAACTACGTGCGGTATTTCCGCCAGCCGGGCCTCGCTCCGCTGCTCTGGCAGTTCGCCGCGTTCATCTTCGGATTCTCGGCATTCATGTCCGGCTTCGCCCTCTTCGCGGAGCGCCGCTTCACCTGGGATGGACAGCCCTTCGGACCAAAACAGGTGGGTCTTGTTTACGCGTATTTCGGCTTCCTCGCCATCATCCTGCAAGGTGGACTGCTCGGCCGCCTGTCGAAGCGATTCGGCGACCGTATGTTAGTAAAGGCCGGGTTCGTCACGGCCATTGCCGGGTTCGCCGGCCTGGGCTTCAGCTATACCGTGCCGCAACTCCTGTTGGCCTCTACCTTCTGCTCATTCGGCACTGGAGCGCTGCGGCCCGCGCTCACCAGCCTCATCACGCAACACGCCGGCCGATCGGAACAAGGCTCAGTCCTGGGCCTTACTCAATCGCTGATGTCTATCGCACAGATCGTGGCCCCCTTCGTAGCAGGTTTGATGATCGATCACAGCATGCTGACCACATGGGCGATGATCGGCGTCGTCACCAGCGTAATCGGCCTGGCTATCAAATCCGGCGCAACGGACCTAAGTCTTCACAAAGTCTAGCGACACCGAGTTCATGCAGTACCGCAACCCTGTCGGCTTCGGACCATCATCGAACACATGCCCCAGATGCCCATCGCACTTCCGGCACATCACTTCAGTCCGAGCCGATCCAAAGGACCGATCCGTCTCCGTCTTAATGTTCTCCTGCGCAATCGGAGCCCAGAAACTCGGCCATCCGGTACCGGATTCGAACTTCGTCTCGGAGCTGAACAGCGGCGTCCCGCAGCAGATGCACGTGAAGATACCCTTCTCGTGCCACTTGTTGAACTTGCCCGTGAACGCCCGCTCCGTGCCCTTCTTCCGGGTCACTTCGAAACTGGCGGCGCCCAGTTGCTTCTTCCATTCCTCGTCGGTCTTAGCCACTTTTTCCACCTTGACCTTCCCTTTCCTCTGCCCCTTCTCATCGAACTCCACCAGGGTCACCAAATCGCGCCCACCCGCGGCCAGCGCGGTCATGGAGGCGAATGCAGAGGCAACAAACGTTCGGCGTGTAGTATCCATATTCGTTAATCCAGCGTACCCTTTTTTTTAATCCAGTTGATCAGCAGATCCCTCAGCAGCACCGTCTTCGTCTCAAACTGCAGGCCCGTAATCCCCAGCAACTTCCGCTCGCTCTCATTGTCAGCGCTGAAGTCGCTCATGGTCACAATATACTCCCGGCCGGGATCCACCGTGCGGCCGCGCGTCAGCGCCGATGAAAGCTGCGATCCCTTGAACTTGCCCAGCACCATCTTGTTATCGAACGGCATGATGTTCCACACCGCGCGTGCCAGCAGTTTCCCCTTCGGCAATCGGTCCCGTACTCCGCCCTGGTTCATGTAGCTGAAGTCCGCGTGCATCTCGTCCGCCATCGCACGCTCCATCAGCAGCTTCAACTCAGCCCCGGCAATCTCCCGCTTCGATTCGCCGATAGGCACATCGACAATCCTTGAAACCTTCGCCTCCCACTTATCGATCACCTTTTTGACGTCCGGAGCGCCCTTCACGGTACGGGAATCCACCGGAATCTTCTTCCAATCCCACGAGGCAACGGACCGGCGCGCCACATCCACCTGCATGTCGAGTCGGCCTAGCTCCACTCCATACGCCTTCGCTTCCACACCCACGCGTCCGTCCACCACTTCCGCCTTGTCCAGCCCCCGATGTCTATGGCCGGTCACCACAACCGCCACCTTCGGCACTTTGCGCAGGATGTCCAATCGTTCGGCTGGTTCAATATGTCCCAGCACGACAATCAAGTCCGCCCGGTCCCCAATCTCATCCACGTATTTCTGAACCGTCTCAACCACCGGCAACGCGTGCCACGGACCAGCGATATCCGCCGTTAGATAGTTGCTCACCAGATTGCCCATCACCGCGCCGATCACCGCTACGCGAATCCCATTCACCTTCTTGATAAGGTACGGGTGCCGTGCCAGCAGCTTGCCGCTATCGTCCACAACGTTCGCTGACACCGTGGGAAACTTGGCAATCTGAAAGAACTTGAGGATTGTCTGCCAGCCGTAGTCGAACTCGTGATTGCCCAGCGTGGATACCTGAATGCCCAGTTTGTTCGCCACCTGATAAACCGGTACACCGCGGAAGATCGTCGACACCGGAGATCCCTGCACCAGGTCGCCCGCATTCATCACAATGCACGACTGGCACCCCGCGGTCTCCCGGCGGATCACCGTCGCATACTCGGCAAAGCCGCCCAAATTCCTCGAATCCGGCAAGAACCGCGCATGAAGATCGTTGCAATGAAGTATGGTTAAAGCACGCGTCGCCGTCTGCGCGAAGCAGGATGCGGCGATACATAAGAAAAGCAGCAATCGGTAGATCATAATCAATGAGACGGACGGTCCTGCAGGGCCACGCGAGTGCACGGAACGAGTGCCTGCGCCGTGGCTTCTGAGCCTTCAACCGAATGACAGCTTATCGCGAAAGTACCGCGTCGTCGTCTCGCGCCTGGCAGCTAATCGCATGCTTGGTCTGGAGGCAGCCCCACTTCCGCTGCTGATCCAGGATGTAAAAAATCTCGTCGACGCTCTCCATCGGGTAGTGGTTAGTCCTGCTTCCTCCTCCTCACCAGGTGGATGCGCTTTGACTTCGCGCCGGCCGCCGCCGGTTCGGGCTCACAGTTGGGGCGCGCGGTCTGCTCGCGGTCCAGTTCCGCCATCACGCGGTACCAGGCGTCCTCAATCTTTACTTCCTTGCGCTGCATGCTTTCCAGTTGCGCACCATGCTCCATAAAGACAATGGCCAGCGCTTTTCCGTCTTCCAGAGGTTTGGGAAACCGGCTCTGCACTTCGGCAATGTGCTTATCCAGCGTCTCCGTCTCCAGCCGCCGCGCGCGTTGCATCCGCACATAGTTCCTGGCGATCTCCGCTACCAATTCGGTTTCCCTGAGGTTTGCCGGCTTCTTCTCGTTCGTCAGCTCATCGACAAGCGATAGGTACAGCGTCTGTTCTTCCAGCGACAGCGGGGCGGCCCGGCGCTTCACCACCTCTAACGCCGCAGACTGCGGTTTCAGCTCACTGCGGGGCGTCCTGCCGGGTCCGTCGCCATCCATTGTCATTGCTATTTCTTACTGGCCTCTTCCGGGAACAAGACGTATCCCTGAGGAGGCGGGTAAAGAGTCAACAGAAGCTGTAGTCGCTTGCGCAGGAATCGGCTTTGCAACTGCCGTGGTCCCGTCTCTACGTCGATATCGCAACAGATACCGTGCAGATAGAGGGTCAGTGAATCGATAAACGACTGCCGCGCATATTCGCGAAAGAGCTTGGTTTCGTTTCGCAGAATCTTCTGCCTGCGCAGCATCCCTTGCTTCAAGTGCCAGCTTTCGTCGTCCACTTCGCCGTGTACATTTGTGTTCAACTCTTCGCGGAGCAACGCATGGTACTGCTTCTGTGCGTCCGCATCCCACTGTTCCGCAACCAGCGCCGCCAGCAGGTGATAGAAGCGATAATGATAGTCGGCCACTTCCTGGTCTTTCAGCGCGAATCCGAAGACTGCTTCCTCTTTCGAGACGAAACGCGACGACCACGAAACCCGATCCTTACCCGGCTTCTCCAGACAAACCATTTCCCCTGCTTTGTTGGTTCCTTTGTCCAGGTACGGGACTAATAATATCGAAATCTTCGGTAGGCGCGCGGAGATCGACGGCGGCAGCGCCGCAATGGGTTCTTCAAGATACTCCTTAATATCCTCTTCGGTAAGCGGCAGCGCCGCAAAGAAATAGGAGAACGGTTTAGTCAGCGGGATCATCTCGCGCCGGTACCGTTCGGCGAACTGGCCGACGCTGAGATTTGGGTTGGATTGAGCGGGCATCGAAACGACCATAATTCTAGCAGAGTTATTCCGCTAGACTAAGCCTTAGTGTCACTGAAAATACTGGTCTCTGCTGGAGAAGCCTCCGGCGATCTCTACGCTTCCGAGATTGTCGAGGCCCTCCGCCGCCTATCGCCAGGGGTTACATTTTTCGGATGCACCGGCCCCCGCATGCAAAAGGCGGGCGTCAAAACCATCGTCGATGCAGCCAGTCTGTCGGTTGTGGGATTGGTGGAAGTGGTCCGCCACATTCCCCGCATCTACGGCGAGTTCCGAAAGATGGTGCGAGCCGCCGAAGCCGAGAAACCCGACCTCGCCATTCTCACCGACAGTCCGGATTTCCATCTCCGTCTCGCCAAAAAGCTGGAAAAACTCGGCGTTCCGGTTATCTATCTGATCGCGCCGCAGGTCTGGGCGTGGCGGGAAGGCCGCCTCAGCCAAATGCGCCGCTCGCTTAAACTGCTGCTCTGCATTTTCCCATTTGAAGAGGAGTATTTCCGGCGGAATCAGGTGCAGGCAGCGTATATTGGTCACCCCTTGACCCGAATTGTGAAGCCAACCCTATCGAAAGAGGATTTTTTCCGGAAACATGCACTCGACGGCAGCCGTCCTTTAATTACGATGCTACCCGGAAGCAGAGTCGGCGAAGTGGCACGTCATCTGCCCGCGCTGGTAGATGCGGCGGCGCGCTTGCCGGATGTTACGTCGCTCTTGGCTGCTCCAGCGGGTTTCGCAGCCAGGGCAGGCGATACGTTTTTTCAGGAACGAATTGGCGGCGCAGCCATCAAAGTAATTGAGGGCGAGACGTGGGATGCCATTGCCCATGCCGATGTAGCCCTAGCCGCGAGTGGTACGGTGACAATAGAAGCGGCGTTGCTTGGAACGCCGATGGTTACCTTCTATCGGGTGGCCGGGTTAAGTTGGTGGATGGGCCGGTTTCTGGTGCGGGTTCCTTTTTATTCCATGGTGAATTTGGTGGCGGAGCGGAAAATTGTGCCGGAATTGATGCAGGATCAAATGACTGGACTATCTCTGGCGGGTGCCGTTTCCGGGCTCCTCCAAGACCCTCCGGCGCAGAGCCGGATGCGGCAGGATTTGGCGGAAGTGGCCGATAAGCTTTCTACGCGTGACGATCCAATGGAACGCGCGGCGATATTGGTGAACGAGATTTTGAACAAGGACAGGGCACATGGCGGGTAATTCTCGTTTAACGGTGGCGTCGATTTTGATCGCCGGAGCATTTCTTTTCCCGGCGGCGGCGCAAGAGCGCAAGTCGCGGATCGATGTAGAACACTACGCCATCGAGGCGGAGATCAATCCCCGCACGCAGACATTGACTGCGACGGTGAAGGTCACCTTCATACCGCTGGACGATACGTCGTCGGCCTCGTTCGAACTGAACAATGCCTTGAATGTATCGAAAGTGGTGGATGAGAGCGGCCGGCAGGTTCCAGCCTCGCGGTCGCAGCAGGATTTCGCCGTGCGCCTCAGCTTCCCGGAGATGCTGCGGAAGGGCCAGGCGAGTTCGGTTACATTCTCCTATGACGGCCGTCTTACAGGAAATGAAGAGTCTCCGGTCTACGGCATCAAGTTCGCCGCTATTAAGAGCGACTCGGCCTTTCTGATGTACCCCGCCCGCTGGTTTCCGATCAACGACTACACCACGGACCGGTACACCGCGGATATGAAGATTTTGGTACCCGCGGCATTTCACGTTGTTGGCAGTGGCAGTGAAGAAAAGCCGGACCGCGCGCCGGACGACAAGGTTGCCTATCGCTTCAAGGTAACCCAGCCCTCCTTCCCCGGCAGCATCGCGATGGTGCAGGGCGAGGCCACCAAAGTGTCGTCCGAGGGTGTCACCACCAGCCTCTACTTCCGCGAACAGAAGGACATGACGCAGGCATACGGCGAGGAGATCGGCAAGATCATGGTCTATCTAACCAGCGTCTTTGGTCTACCCCCGCAAGCCAGCCTAACCGTGGTTGAGACGGAGAGCGGCACGCCCAATGGTTACTCCGCGCCTGGCATCATCTTCCTCTCGCCGCGTTCCATCGGAAAGCAGGTGAATGCCCGGCTGCTGTCGAATCAAATTGCCCGTCAATGGTGGGGCGCGCTGGTCTCACCCGCCACCCGCAATCATCTTTGGCTGCAAAACGGAATGGCGCGCTATGCTGAATTTCTCTACCTGGAGCATGTGAACGGCGCCGCCGCTCTGGAAGCCGAAGTCCGCGATACTTACGTTGAGGCGCTTACCGTAGACAATGTTCCGTTGAGTCAGGCGTCCCGATTGGAGGACTATTCGCCCGAATATTGGGCCGCCACCGCGGGTAAGGGCGCAGCCGTCCTGCACATGCTTCGCTCCATCATGGGCGACGATAAGTTCGGCCAACTGCTGAAAACGGTGCCGGATAAGTACAGTTGGAAGTCCATCACCACCGAGGATTTCCGCAAGGTGGCTGAACAGGTCTCCGGTCAGAACCTGCAATACTTCTTCATTCAGTGGATTGAATCCAACGGCGCACCCGAGTTCAAGCTCGAGTACACGGTGTTCCGCACGCAGAAAGGTTTCCGCGTGATGGGCAAAATTTCACAGGATCTGGATACCTTCCGCATGCCGGTGGATTTGAAGATCGAGACCGAAGGCAATCCCGAAGAGAAGCGTGTCGAAGTTGTCGGAACTTCTTCGGAATTCCTGGTGGATACGTTCGGCAAGCCGAAGCGCGTTACCCTCGATCCCGGCAACCACATGCTCCGTTTCAGCAACCCTGTGCGGGTTGCCGTGGCGATTCGCAAGGGCGAGCAGTTCGCGGAAGTCGGCGAATACACCGAGGCGCTGAAGGAATACCAGAAAGCGCTGGACGTCAGCCGGAACAGTTCGCTGGCGCATTACCGCGTGGCGCAGGTATTTATGTTGCAGAACAACTATCAATCGGCGGCCAATGAGTTCCGCGAAGCACTCAACGGCGATCTGGATCCGAAGTGGACCGAAGTCTGGGCTCATATCAACCTCGGGCAGATCTTCGACGTTACCGGCCAGCGCGAACGCGCAGTCAACGAGTATCAGTTGGCCACGCGAACCAAAGACAATACGCAGAACGCGCAAGAAGAGGCGGCCAAATATATGAAGAAGCCGTTTGAGCGCCAGCGTCCGAAAGAATAGGGATTCATTCAGCCTCCTCGAAATCTGGCATAATCCAGGGATTACAGGAGGCTGAATGAATCGGCGGCACTTTCTCCAATCCGGCGCTCTGGGCGCCCTCTCTCTTCACGCATTTCCGCACCACCTGTTTGCATCCACTACGAAGAAGTACGGGACCGACAAGATCACCCTCGGTCCGCGTAAGATTCAATTGAGCCGCCTCGCCATGGGCACAGGCACCCACGGGGGACGGGGCAGTTCGAACCAGACCCGCAAGCTTGGCTATCGGGGCGTGGCGGAACTGTTTCGCGCGGGCTACGACCAGGGCGTCAACTTCTGGGATTCTGCCGATCAGTACGGTAGCCACACCTATCTCCGCGAAGCCCTCAAAACTGTGCCCCGCGAGAAGGTGGTCATCCTGACGAAAACGAACGCGATCACCGCGGCCGGCGTGAAGGCCGACATCGACCGCTTCCGCAAAGAGATCGGGGTGGACTACATCGACATCCTACTGATGCACAAGATGGAAGACGCCGATTGGAACGTCAAGATGAAAGGCCCCATGGACGTCATTTCAGAGGCGCAGGACCGCGGCATTGTCCGTTCCCACGGCACGTCCTGCCACACGCTGGCCGCGCTGAAAACGGCGGCCGTGGAGCCATGGGTCGAAATCGATCTGGCGCGAATCAATCCGGCGAAGGTTGCGATGGACGCCGATCCGGAGACTGTTCTTTCTGTCTTGCGCCAGATGAAGAAGGCGGGCAAAGGCGTCATCGGGATGAAGATCCTGGGCCAGGGCGTACTGCGCGACAAAGCCGATGAATGCTTGCAATTCGCGCTGGCCGCCGAGTGCGTCGATTGTTTCACCATCGGCAGCGAAAGCCGCGCTGAGATGGAAGACCTTCTCCGCAAGATACCGGCAGCCGGCACGCGCGGTTAGCCGCTACTTTTCTTTGAGCAATCGAAGATCGTCTTCCAACTCGTAGATCCGGTCTTCCATCACCTTCACCGGTTTGCCGGCTGCCTGGGTTTCGGCTAGCTTCTTCTTGAGCTTTTCGATCTGCTTCCCGAGCGCGGCAATTTTCGGCGACGGAAGCGAGGGCTGCGGCGGTGCCTCGGTCTTCAGCACGAGAGGCTTGGTTTTAATCGGCCGGACCTTGCTGGACTTTGAAGGCAGCGCGACCTTCTCGCCGAAGTCCTCAAGCAGCTCACGCTGGAGCTGAAGCAGTTCTGTAGCGAGTTCATTGAACCTCGCAAGCAGTTCCTTCTTCGCTTGATTTCTCAACTTCAAGTAGCTATTCTTCGCTTCGCGATATTGGTCGATGGTGGTGGTGGACATTGGGCTGGATTTGAAAAACTGAGAGCAAGGGACATTATAGATCCCGCGCCAACCTTTAACGGTTCGCCCGGACTTTGTACCCAAAGCTGCTCAATACGGCGTGCCCCTCACTGCCGAGGAGAAATGCCACGAACTTCCGGGCGGCGTCCCGGTGCTGGGTCCTGGCCATGATGCCCAACTCCTGCGAAATCGGCTGGTGTAAGTTCTCATCGACAGGAATGACGGTGCCCGCCTCCTTCACAACCAGTGAATATGCGGTGAATACGGCGTCCGCGTTGCCGGTGGCTCCGTACTGCTTCGCCATGCGAATGTTTTCCGCGTAGACAACCTTGGATTCCACCTGATCCCAAATTCCCACACGATGGAGCGCTTCCACGGCAGCGTG
>JANYCV010000128.1 GCA_025360145.1 Acidobacteriaceae bacterium | reverse complement strand
GGTTACTCGACCAGGATCAATGGTATCCTGCGTGCCGTTATGGAGAGGTCTCGGGTGTAGCCAGAGTCGATTCCCGGCGTCCCGCGCTGCCAGTAAGCTGCAACCGTAACGCCGCCTTCCTGTGCGAGTCTTGAGGCATCGGAAAACCTTTCCATCCGATGAGGACCAGCCTCGCGTTCGCTCGCGATTCGCCGGATGGGGCAGGCTAAAGCGGTTGATATCGCAATGAAATCCGGAATCACGGAGAGGATTTGGACCATCGCCGAACTCTCACAATTGGAGACTTGATACGATAGCCGGATTGAACAAACTCTACTACGGCGACAATCTTCCTGTCCTTCGCGCCGGGATCCCTAATCAGAGCGTGGATCTGGTCTATCTAGATCCGCCTTTTAATAGCCAGGCGAATTACAATGTCTTGCTCAAGATCCCAACTGGAAAGCAATCCGATGCTCAAATAGAGGCATTCGAGGATACGTGGCATTGGAGTGCTCAAGCGGAGGAGGCTTTCGATGAGGTAATCCGCAGTGGGAATACCGATGCCGCCGAATTACTACGAGCTTTACGGACGTTCCTGAAGGAAAACGACATGATGGCCTATCTCACGATGATGGCTGTCCGATTACTCGAACTTCATCGTGTTCTGAAGCCCACCGGCAGTATCTATTTACACTGCGATCCGACTGCAAGCCACTATTTGAAGCTCCTTTTGGATGCGATTTTCGGACCAACCCGCTTTCGGAATGAAATCGTTTGGAAGCGGACCAGTGCTAGGAGCGATTCTCACAGGTGGAACCATATTCACGACATTATCTTGTTCTATAGCAAGACAGATAAGTATACGTGGAACACGCAATTTACGGACTACGACGAGCAATATTTGGGTGATTCGTATGGCATGCACGATGAAGACGGGCGTTCGTTCAAATCGGATGATCTGACTGCTGCCGGAACTCGCGGCGGAGAATCCGGGAAGCCCTGGAGGGGAATCAATCCCACGGCTAAAGGACGGCACTGGGCATTGCCTAGAAATATTCTTGAACCGCTCGGGATAGTTGGTGGGACGGTCCACGAACGCTTGGACAAGATCGAACAAATCGGGCGCATGTTGTGGCCGGGCAAAGAGGGCGGCGTTCCGCGGTTCAAGAGATATCTTGATGAGATGCGGGGAGTCGCCATTCAGTCCATCATCACCGATATCCCGCCCCTGTCCGCCCAGTCCGCCGAGAGGCTCGGTTATCCAACGCAGAAGCCGCTTGCCTTGCTGGATCGTATCATCGGTGCAAGTTCCAATGACGGCGATATTGTTCTAGATCCATTTTGCGGATGTGGGACCACGATCCACGCGGCCCAAAAACTCAAGCGGGAATGGATCGGGATCGACATAACGCACCTGGCGATTTCCCTCATCGAGAAGCGGCTGAAAGATGCATTCCCTGGTATCCGATTCGAAGTACACGGAACACCGAAGGACCTGGAAGGAGCGCGCGCACTGGCGGCGCAAGACAAGTATCAGTTCCAATGGTGGGCCGTTTCACTGGTAAACGCTGTGCCTTTTGGCGGGAAAAAAAAGGGCGCGGACTCAGGCATCGACGGGCTGATCTACTTCAAACCGGAAGGCAAGACAACAGAGAAGGCCATTGTATCCGTGAAGGGCGGCGACAACGTGAACGTCGCCATGATTCGGGACTTGGCTCACGTGGTGGACCGCGAAAATGCCAAGATCGGCGTGTTTATCACGCTGGCGGATTCCACCGGTCCGATGCGCACGGAAGCGGTCAAAGCTGGATTCTACGAAACCCCCTTCGGTAAGTATCGGAAGATCCAAATACTGACAATGCGCGAGTTGTTTGAGGGTATTCAACCCAATATCCCGCTTGTGGACCCCTCGGCATTCAAGAAGGCCGCACGGGAGTCCAGCGGAGAAAAAAATCTCGATCTGCCGTTCTAGTTCTGGTCACGCGACGTTTCCGTTGAACTTCTTTGACGAAGTCCGGCGGCCCGCGCCGCCGTGCAAGTGAAGCGAAGCGGTGCGTGTCGATTCGGCGGTAAACTAGGGGTTATGGGGACGGCGCCTGAGGCATCGATCGAAGACCTGAAGCTTGATCGCACCCGGTTTTCCGTCGTGCGCTTGACGGATACGGACGACGCCGTCCAGTACTGGTTGTCCCGTCCAGTCGAAGAGCGGCTGCGGGCGCTCGAACTCCTTCGAAGGACCTTCTATGGCTATACCAGCACTAGCGAGCGACTTCAAAGAGTTCTTGAAGTCGTTCAACTCCAACAGCGTTGAATACCTGTTGATTGGCGGGTACGCGGTCGGCATCTACGGTCATATCAGGGCTACCAACGATCTCGATATTTGGGTCAACGTTAGTCCGGAAAACGCCGCCAGAATCGATCATGCGCTTCGCCAGTTCGGGTTCGCGGCTCAATCATTGACCCCGGACTTGTTTCTCGCCCGGAACAACGTGGTCCGCATGGGAGTGCCGCCGATTCGGATTAAGATCCTCACCTCCATTTCCGGAGTCGAATTCGAAGCCTGTTACGCCGAAAAAGAGCTGATACAGATTGAGGAAATGGTAGTTCCCCTGATCAGTCTGGCTCGTCTGCGGGAAAACAAGGCAGCCAGCGGGTGGGCCCAGGACCTGGCGGATCTGGAGAATCTGCCCGGTTAGGCCCTTGCCGATGATTTCGGGGCTGTAGGAATGATCGAGACCCGAGCCGGCGGAAATGTCCTCAACAGCGTTCTAAGAAATAGCTCCCCCTCAAGCCGCTAGGGGCAGGGTATCACCATCGCAGGGTGGGACGCACGCCTCGTCGGCGCGGGTCCCCTGGACCCGCTTCAGCCACTGGATTCCCCTCATTCCGCGCTGTCAGTAAGCCTTCAACTCCACAACCGTAGCGCCGGCGCCGCCTTTCCTGACTAGCGGCGTAAAACTTCTCGACGTGCTCACTCTATCCCAGCAAATCCGCGATGGCGCGCTTCAGTATCCCCATTCCATGCCCATGCACAATGCGCACGCGCTCCACCGACGCCATTGCGGCCTGGTCCAGGAACTTCTGAACCGCATCGCACGCTTCCTCGGCGCGCTGTCCGATGACGTTAATTTCCTGATACGACGCATCCCAACGCGGCCCCGGCTGGTAGGTGACATTCTTCGGAAGCTTCGGGTCATTGCCGGGCGGCAGAACCTCCTGCACGTCAGCGAGCGCCACCTGCATCTTCATGAAACCGCCTCCACCGCAATGTTGCCCGGCGAAATGGAAGCGGTGCCCGCGTTGAACAACACCGTTGGCGGCCTTCGCGTTGGCTTTCCGGTTATGGGGGTTCCGGATGTTGGCCGTGAAGAACTCGATCACGCGCCGGGCTTTCGTGGGGCGGACGCGAACAAGGCGGGGAGGGCAAGGCTTGCTGTTTTGGGGTTAGCCGAACAAGATCTTTGGCAATCGCTTCACTTGTCCTTCCGTTGTTCGCCGCTCTCGGCTTCCTTCAGGAGCTCGATCATCGCGGCGGGAGTGATAATCCGGGTGGATTTGTGATGTTTCAGGGAGAGGAGTTCCTTGTCGCCGGTCACGAGGAACTCGGCCTGGCTGGCTTCAGCCAGTGCCAGCCGGTAGCTGTCCTTGGGGTCCGGCGCGATCGGGCCGGAGGGCAGGTCCCGGCAAAAAACAGAGAAGTCCCGAAGGCCCGCGGCGAGCAGCTCGGCCGCGCTGGCGCGAAGTCTCGCCCGGAAGAACGTTCGGCCGGTGACGTCGCGGAGTTCCGCTATCAGCGCGTCACAGGCGACGAGCGTGAACGTCTTGCGCTCCCAGGGGCGAGAGAAGAGCGGAGTTCAGGATGTTGGTGTCGAGGATGAGGCGCATCAGGATCGTCTGGCGCGTTCCCGGTAGTGTTTCGCACGGACGTCGTCGACGGCCTCGTCAATCATCTTCTGGAGATCGTCCGGGGAAACGTCGGCGAAAGCTTCGCGGGCTTCGCGGACGGTCTGATGAAAGATGCGCCAGCGGACGGCCTCTTCGATGAATTTCGAGAGGTCGCCCTTTTTCATGCCCTGGGCGCCCAGGAAGGAGCGCAAGGCATGATCGGCTTGCTTGGACCAGGTAATGGTCAGACGGGTGGTTTCTTCTGGTCCGGACATGGCTTTCCTCGTCATATAAGCATCTATCCACTTATAAGTATTAGCACTACGAGGCTTCTGTCAAACTAACTCGATGTAAGCGAAGCTGGGTATGTGCTTCACTCAGGTAATTACTACGGCAGCAGCCAGGTGGCGCGGGCCCCCATAGGCGCTAACTTAAGAACATTTTCAGTCAAAAATGTTCTATGGGTTGGGGGTTTCAACAACGCCATCCCCAATATGTTGTGGGAGCAAAGGCTTAAGTTAGCGCTTATGGGGCGGGCCCCCTGGCCGGCGCGGGACGCCTTC
>JANYCV010000098.1 GCA_025360145.1 Acidobacteriaceae bacterium | reverse complement strand
CGGCTCTACTTCCAAATGCTCTTTCCCGTAGAGGACGGCAGCCATCATCTGCGTTTTCACTATAACCACCTCTGTGGCTGGACGATAATCTTTAACGATACCTCATCAGGATGCCTTGCCAAGTCGAATCCTGCGGAAATCTGGTTTAACGGCACACGGTGGGAGATCAAATCCTCCACCGGCAGCGCACCGCTGAATACTAAATCGGCGGACTCTTTTTGTAAATCGACCGAGGCGCTGTACGAGCCAAAAATCATACGCTCTCCTACGCAAATATCCGCGCCGGAAACTTCAATCCGTTCTTTATCGGAGGTCTGCGAGAACAATAGAATCCTACTCCCAGGGCGCGAACTGCGCACCGCCTGCTCAATCAAACCCGGAGCTGAAGTGGCCACAATCACCAGATCGGCGCCGCGCCCTCCGCTGCGGGCTTTTACATTCGCTACCACGTCGGTACTTCTGGGATCCCACGCTGCCGCCGCGCCAAACTGAACCGCCAGATCGCGCCGCCGCGCTATCGTGTCCGTCACCACAACGTCCGCGCCACGCCGTCGCACCAGCGAGGTGAACAGCAGCCCGATTGGCCCCTGCCCCATTACGACCACGCAATCGCCCGGTTGGGGATCGCACTGAACAACGGCCTTTAAGCACGTATTGACAGGTTCTACAAAGCAGGCCCGGTCGAAGGAAACGCCGTCGGGGATTTTCTCCACGCCGCGGCGCACAATCCAGTCCATCACGCGGATATACTGTGCAAAGCCCCCACCCGCCGGCTCAAACCCGGCAGTGATGCCGACTTTTTTGTAAACCGGACATTGCGCGTAGAGCTTCCGGTCGCAGTAGAAACAGTCGGAACAAGGAATGTGATGGAATGCGATCACCCGGTCGCCCGGCTGAAAATTGGTGACGCCCGCGCCTGCCGCGACAACCGTGCCAGCGGTCTCATGCCCGTAAATCCGGGGACCAGGCAGTAGGTCGTATTCGATCTTCTTGAGGTCGGTATGGCAGATGCCGCAACTTTCGACCTTTACGAGAAGCTCTCCGGGACCAATATCCGGGGTAGATACGTTCTCGACGGCGACGGCGTGGTTACCCTGATAAACCGCTGCCTTCATGCTTGCGGGTATCGGGCCGGCGGCCTTCGTCTGATCAGAAACTGCAGTTTGCAAAAAAATCTCCCAACGCTTTGGCTGCGCGGCCGCTATTTCGATTCAACCGCAGCAGCTCCGGGACCAGCCGGAGGGGGCTCATCAGCGCGCGTGCTACAATCCGCGATCGGCTGAAACGACCCTCCGCATCCCGCATCTCATTTAAATCCAACGCAATATCTTCACAGGCGGTGTCGGACACCGCCCGGACGCAATAGAAGGGCAACCGCCACTCCCTGGCGCGGCTTTCAACGGCCGCCGCCTCCATCTCCACCACGTCCGCCCCGGCGGCGTACAACAGCGTTTTATATTCCGCCGTTCCCGCTACCCGGTCAATCGAAACCAACCGGCCGGTCCGGAACTTCATCGCCGTCACAGGCTGGCGCGCGTCCCACCCATTCACTTGCGATGCCACGAAAATCTGACCAACCGCTAACTCCGGATCGAGCGCCCCGCACAAACCAGTACTAACCACGGCCTCAAACGGCTCCCGGCTTTTCACTTCTTCCGCGGCCACCCCAGCCAAACGAGGACCGGGACCGTCGGCGGCCATCAACAGCCGCATCCCGTTCAATATCGCAATTCGCGAAAACTGAACTTTCCATCCGGGACGAACCACCTTTTCGGCACGGCTCAGAATCCCGGCGAACTCAAAATCTTCCGCAGCCACCACCAGGATGTTCTTCACTGGCAATAACCATTCTCACGAAACCACTCTACCGCCCGGCCCAGCGCTTTATCCACCGGCCCTGGCGAAAAGCCCAATTCCCTGGCCGCCTTGGCGTGGGAGGCGAACATCTTCTTGCTCGCCATCTTCACCCCGTCCAACGGAGCCCTGGGTTCCCGGCCGCTTACGTTCGCCCAGCCCGTGCTCGCCATTCCTGCAAGGTACGCCACAAAATACGGAATCTGTACCCTGGGCGCCTTACACCCGCTGATCCGTTCTAGTTTCTCAAAAATCTGCTGAAGAGTCAGGTTCTGGCAACCCAAAATATACCGCTCCCCAGGCCTGCCCTTTTCCCAGGCCAGCAAGTGCCCTTCGGCCGTATCTCGCACATCCACCAAATTCAACCCGGTGTCCAGGTACGCCGGCATCGCATCACGAAGAAAATCCACGATGATCCTGCCCGTGGGAGTTGGCTTGAAATCATGGTCACCCACCGGCGCCGTGGGATTTACAATCACAACCGGAAACCCCGATCCGGCGAATTCCAACGCTACCTGCTCCGCCTGAAACTTGGAGCGTTTGTACGCCCCCACCATATCGTTCAAACTCACCGGCTGTTCCTCGTCCCCTTGGCTTCCCTTCGGGATCCCGATACAGCCAACGGTACTCGTGTAAACGACCCGCTCCACCCCTGCCGATCTAGCGGCGGAAAGCAGATTCCGCGTTCCATCTACATTCGACCGGTATAACTCGCTCGAATCCCTCACCCAGAGCCGGTAGTCGGCGGCCACATGAAACACCAGCCCGCATCCCGCTACCGCCCGTTCCAGAGAGGCCGCATCCCGCAGATCCCCGGTAACCGCCTCTACATCAAGCTCTTTCAGGCGCTTCACGTCTCGAACCAGCGCCCGGACCGAATGGCCCCGCTCCAACAACTTCCGCGCAACGTGCCATCCAAGAAACCCGGTGGCGCCTGTAACCAGTGTCGGCTTCACCGGACGCTTACGGCCGTACCGATTAACTGATTCCGTTCAAACCCGTTCCGATGCACATCCTTCACTTTGGCGAAACTGGACAACGCCAGCAGCGGGAACATATCCCGATACAAGTGATAAGAAAGATAGAAAACTTTCGGAAATCCGGTTCCCGTCGCCAACGTCTCGTCCCAGGTTCCATCTTCGCGCTGCGTTTCAATCAAATACTCAATGCCCTTATTCACGCTCAGGCTGGTATCGTCTCCGCCCGCCAGCAATCCCAGAATCGCCCAAGCCGTCTGTGAAGGCGTACTCGGCGCGGCCGTGAAGGTTTCGTTATTGTAACTTGCACAACTCTCGCCCCACCCTCCGTCCGCATTCTGAATAGAACGCAGCCACTCGCCGGCGCGCAGTACATACACTTCTCGATCGCTGATCCCGGCTGCCTTCAATCCACGCAACGCCAGAAACGTACCGTAGATGTAATCCACACCCCAGCGTCCATACCAACTGCCGTCCTGCTCCTGCGTCTTCACCAGATACTGAACGGCGCGCCTCACCGCCTGATGATCCGGAGACACGCCGCAAACGCAAAGAGCTTCGAGGACGCGCCCCGTAATATCGGGACACGTGGGATCGAGCATCGCGTTGTGATCGGCGAAAGGAACGTTGCTCAGCGGCTTCCAGTTGTTGTCGACATCGAATGCCGCCCAGCCGCCGTCCTTCGACTGCATATCCAGCAGCCAGTTCATCGCCCGCCGCTCGCAAGCCTTCTGTGCGACTGGATCGGACGCCTTGGCGTGACGCATGGCGAGCAATACCATCGCCGTGTCGTCGATATCCGGATAGAACTCGTTCGCAAACTCGAAATACCAGCCAGAAGGCTCGGTATTGGGGCGCTTCACGGACCAGTCGCCCTTACGCCGGACTTCCTTGGTCAACAGCCAGTCTGCCGTGCGCGTGAGCGCAGCCGGCGGCGCGAGCTCCGATTCTCCCAGTGCGAATGCCGCACTGGCGGTATCCCAAACCGGTGAAAAACAGGGTTGGAAGAAGAAGTGCTCCTCGTTATCCACCATCAGCGAATCGAACTGCCGCTGCGCCTCCACCCGGTCCGGATGGTCTGGAGCATAGCCGAGAAGATCCAGCGCCATGATGGCGTACATCATCGGCGGATAGATGGCACCCAAGCCGTCGGTATACTTGGTGCGTTCCAGCATCCACTGCTCGGCACGCAGGATCGCCCGCTTTCGAATGCTCTTCGATCCGTACTTTTCCCAGAACTTCGCCAGTTTGTCCAGCGACAGAAAGACGTTGCGCCAAGTGGCGAATTCGCGGTCCTTGAACCACCGGAAGCCATTCGTTTCGGGAAGAAATAGTTCCTGCAGGTGGAATCCGTCCGGCACCGGACGCTTCGGATTCGAAGCATGCACAATCGACAGCGGAATGACGATCGCGCGCGTCCAGGAAGACATCTGGTAGATGAAATTTCCAGGCAGCAACATCACTTCGGGCGGAATGGAAGGGCAGAATTCGCGGGGGTAAAGGTCGAAGAAGCTGAGATTGACCTTTGCGTAGCTGTTTGCCGCGTTGATACCGCCGAGCGCCAGGATGCGCTCCCGCGCCGCGGTAAGTTTCGGGTCGTCGTAGGGCAGCCCCGCCAGTTTTAGCGCGAAATACGCTTTGACGGTAGCGCTGACATCGGCCGGACCGCCAGGGTATACATTGAAGCCGCCGCCGGGCAACTGGCGCGCCAGGATGGATTGCACCGCACGATCCACAATCCGGCGTGTGGGCGGATTCCATTCGCCGCCTTGCGGAGGATAAAGCCACAACTGGAGGAGAATATAGTCGGATTCGAGCGTGGTATCGGCTGTTAACTCCGCCCACCAGAACCCGGATTTGTGTTGCTGATTCAACAACGCATCGGCTGAGCGGCGCATGGCGCGCGCGGCGCCGGTTATCAGCACGTCCGCAACCTGAAGTCCTGGACTCATACGGAGGCGGAGGGAAGGCTGATATTGGTGAGGCGGAGTGAGGCGGCCGTCAGCTCACCCGGCAGCGAGAAACGCACATCCTCTTCTTTCAATTCCATTTCCTCCACATGATTAAACCCATATTTACCAAGCGATTGAATCAATTGCTGGACCAAATTCTCCGGAGCGGATGCACCCGCCGTCACCGAGATGGTCTTCACGCCCGTCAGCCATTCCGGTTTCACTTCGCGTTCGTCGTCCACCAGGTACGCGGGAACGCCCGCGTGATCGCAAACCTCTACCAAACGCAGCGAATTGGAGCTGTTCCGCGAGCCCACCACCAACAATAAATCGCACAGCGGCGCAACAGCCTTCACGCCCAACTGGCGATTTTCCGTAGCGTAGCAGATATCCTGGCCCGGAGGCCCTTTAATCCCTGGATATTTCTCCTTCAGCCGCGCAACCACGTGTCGTGTTTCATCCAGACTGAGGGTGGTCTGGGTCAGATAACACATCTTCGACGGATCAGAGATCTGCAAGTTGTCTACATCTTCCACAGTGGAGACCAAGATAGTGGATTCAGGAGCCTCGCCCAAAGTTCCAATTACTTCATCGTGATATTTGTGGCCAATCAGGATGATGGTGTAGTTCTGCCGCGCGAATTTCACCGCTTCGAGATGTACCTTGGTCACCAGCGGACAGGTGGCGTCTATCACTTCCAGCAGCCGTTCCCTGGCTTCCTTCCGCACCGCCGGAGATACCCCGTGCGCGCTGAAAATCACCCGGCCGCCGGATGGGACTTCACTCAGCTCTTCCACGAAAACAGCCCCGGCTGCCCGCAATTCCTCGACAACGTGGCGGTTATGGACTATTTCCTTTCGAACGTATATGGGCGCTCCGTAAAGGTCCAGGGCGATTCGCACCACATCTATAGCCCGGACGACTCCAGCGCAAAATCCGCGCGGGCTCAGCAGGATGATCTTCTTCCCGTTGGAAGCGTCTACGGCATTTACGGTATCGGACATAGGAATCCCACATTATAGCAACATGTTGGCGTAGACACACGCTAACGTTTTTGACTCTTTTTGGCAGACTGCGGGCCGATAGGCGCTGGAGGTAGTCAACTTGGCGGCGGGGGCGCGAACCCAATCTGCGGGAAGCGAGTGAGATCCGAAACCAGAACCATGCGCCATTCATCCGCCTGTCAGGATCGAAGCGCATGTTGCCAACAATCCCATGCCCGCCGGGAAGCCGCAGGCCATCATGGGTCCCTATTTGAATCGGGCGGAACACGCCATCGTGCTGTGCGCCGATGATAATAGCCGGCAGGCCACCCGCTGCACCGCACGCCGCCTGGTCTGCCGCTGAAGAAGGGCGCTTCGGAACCGCCACCGTGATCAACGACGCCACGGCGAACGGCAAAGCACTTCATCTAATCGCGGATAACGCCGAGACGCAAAAGCAGCTCACTGTGCGGAAGTGGCTGCGAGGCTTTCACGTCTTCAGCGTTACCTTCCCTTTTTTCGAAGCGGACAGATCCTGTGTGAATAAGACTGGACGGCGCCACGAAGAGTTTCGGCGCAAGCCCGGCTCGAATCAAGTAGAATGGCAGATTCCATGATCAAATCAGCGATGTTCCTTTTATGCATGGCGGCGTTCGCGCAGCCGTTGAAGCTGCCCACGCCTTACGCGACGCCCTCGGCTTCGAATGGCGCGAAAATCGTCCCGCGTCCGAAAGGTGCGGACTTGAAGCTGCCGAAGGGGTTTGTCGCGGAAGAATACGCCACCGGATTCGACCGTCCACGATTCATGGCGGCGGGGCCGCATGGCGAAGTCCTGCTGAGTGATACGGTGCCGAACGGATCGGTCTACGTTCTGACGAACGGCGGGAAGGAAAAGAAGAAGCTCCTCGAAGGGCTGGACCGGCCGTATGGGTTGGCGTTCTGGAAGGACTATTTGTACGTGGCCGAGACCACTTCGGTGAAACGATACAAGTACGACGCGAAGGCGATGACCGCGGGCGCCAGCGAAGAAGTGGTTGCGATGAAGGAGTTCGGCAAGGGGCACATCACACGGACGATCCTATTCAACGCCAAGGGTGACAAAATGTACTTATCCATTGGTTCTTCGGCAAATGTAGTCCTGGGCGATCCGCCGATGCGCGCCGCTATCAATCAGTTCAATCCCGATGGAACGGGGCATGAGGTGTACGCGTCTGGCATCCGGAATCCGGTAGGCCTGCGTTTTTATCCCGGGTCGCAAACCATCTGGACCAGCGCGCAGGAACGGGATGGTCTGGGTGACGATCTGGTGCCGGACTACTTCACGCATGTGCGGGAGGGTGGATTCTACGGATGGCCGTATTCCTATCTGGGAAAGAATGAAGACCCGCGGATTACGGACAAGCGCCCGGACTTAGTGGACAAAGCGATTGTGCCCGATGTGATTCTGGAGCCGCATTGCGCAGTGCTGGATTTTGTTTTCTATACGGGCAAGCAGTTCCCGGCGGAGTATCGCGGCGGGGCATTTCTCGCGAACCACGGATCGTCGAACCGGGCGAAACGGCTGGGCTATTCCATCACGTTCGTGCCGTTTAAGAATGGGAAGCCGTCCGGGCCGGCCAGGGATTTTCTCACCGGATGGATGGCGGGGCCGGATGATCGGGAAGTGTGGGGCCGTCCGGTGGGATTGTTGCAGTTGGCCGATGGCAGCCTCTTAGTTTCCGATGATGGCGGCAAGTCTGTATGGCACGTTTCGTACGACGCGAAAAATTGAAGATGCTTGCCGATAGCCCGGACGTCTGCCCCACCCGTACCTGCTTTGTGCTTACTGGCTGAAAGGCGCCGGATGTAAACGCGCAATACTGAAGCGGTGGACTCCGCACTCGCCATTCATCGCCTGCACTTCGCTTTCACCATCACTTTTCACTATCTGTTTCCGCAATTGACCATGGGGCTCGCACTGCTGCTGGTGGTGTTGAAGACCATGGCGCTGCGGACGGGGAACGAACATTACAACCGGTCCGCTCAATTCTGGGCGAAGATCTTCGCCATCAATTTTGCGATGGGCGTGGTGACCGGAATCCCCATGGAATTCCAGTTCGGCACCAACTGGGCGCGTTTTTCTCGAGCGGCTGGTGGCGTGATCGGGCAGACGCTGGCGATGGAAGGCGTGTTTTCGTTCTTCCTGGAATCGACGTTTCTCGGATTGTTTCTCTTCGGCGAAAAGCGACTGGGGCAGCTTGGGCACTGGATGGCCGCGTTCATGGTCTTTTTGGGATCGTGGCTCTCCGGCTTCTTCATCATTGCTACGGATGCATGGATGCAGCACCCGGTTGGTTATGAGATTGGCCCCAAGGGTGAGATTGTGCTCACCAGCATCTGGGCATTGCTGACCAACCCGTGGGTGGGCTGGCAATACTTCCACAACATGACGGCGTCGGTCTTAACAGGCAGTGCGGTGATGGCTTCCGTTGGCGCGTATTATCTGCTAACCGGCGCTCATACCGATTACGCGAAGACCTTTGTTCGATTGGGCGTGCTCGCCGGCTGCATTGCCTGCGCGGTGCTGATATTCCCCACCGGTGACGGGCAAGGAAAAATGGTTGCACTTCACCAACCGATAACGCTGGCCGCGATGGAAGGTCTGTTCGATACCGAGCAAGGCGCCGATCTGGTGATCCTTGGCCAGCCGGACGTGGAAAAAATGAAGCTGGACAATCCATTGAAAATCCCCAACGTGCTCAGCTTTCTTACCTACCAGCGCTGGGAGGCGGAAATCAAGGGCCTGCGCGCTTTCCCGAAGGATCTGTGGCCCGATAACATACCGCTGCTCTACTTCAGCTATCACATCATGGTGGGACTGGGGACCATCATGCTCCTGATTTTTGGGGTTTCCTTGCTGCTGTTGCGCGGAGGCGCTTTGTACCGTCACCCATTCATGCTTTGGTGCCTGATGCTGCTGCTGCCGTTTCCATATGTGGCAACTACGGCGGGATGGATCACTGCTGAGGTGGGACGCCAACCGTGGTTAATCTATGGACTGATGCGAACCTCGGAGGGCACCTCGCCATACGTTTCCGCCGGCAACGGTCTGTTCACCCTGATGGGCTTCATGGGGCTATACACGCTGCTGGGCATACTGTTCCTGTTCATGGTGCATCGTGAGATTGAACACGGGCCGGCGCCCGCTGTCAGGGTTTATGTAAGGGGATGACGAATGGAAACGCTTTGGTTCTGTCTGGTGGCCGTGATGCTGGCGGCATATGTCGTCTTCGATGGCTTCGATATCGGGGCGGGAATTGTCCACATGTTCGTGGCCCGTACCAATGACGAGCGGCGGCAGGTTCTGCTTTCGATTGGCCCGGTATGGGACGGCAATGAGGTCTGGCTGCTGGCCGCGGGCGGTACACTGTACTTCGCCTTTCCGCCGCTGTATTCATCCAGTTTCAGCGGTTTCTATCTGCCCCTGATGATGGTGCTTTGGCTACTGATTCTGCGCGGCATTTCGATTGAGTTCCGCAATCATATCGACAGTCCGATCTGGCAGCCCTTGTGGGATCGGGTGTTCGCGGGGGCCAGTGCATTGCTGGCGATCTTTTTCGGCGCTGCACTGGGCAACGTGGTGCGCGGAGTGCCGCTCGATGCCACGGGCTTCTTCTTCCTGCCGATGTGGACTGATTTTCAGCCGGGCGAACAGGCGGGGATTCTGGATTGGTACACGATTCCGGTGGGACTCGCCGCGTTTTTCACACTGGCGGTTCATGGGGCGTTTTGGGTTTCACTGAAGACCGGCGGTGCCGTGCAAATGCGGTCGCGCGCGGCTGCGCTTTCGCTTTGGCGGGTGCTCGCCGGGTTGACGGTGCTGATTACGATTCTGAGTTTTCGCATCCAGCCGCATCTGGGTGAACAATATGGACAGCGGCCTTGGGGATTGCTATTTCCGGCGATTGGCTTGGCAGGGCTTTTCGGAATGCGGTTTTACGGAAATCGCAGGAATGATCTGGCGGCGTTTCTCGCGTCGTCCTTGTTTATTGTCGGCATGTTGACCAGTGCAACTTTCGGGCTCTTCCCGTATGTGCTGCCTGCCACCCCGGACCCGAGCCTTAGCTTGACGGTTTACAACTCCGCTGCGCCGCAGTATGGATTGAAGGTGGGTCTTGCGTGGTGGATCCCTGGGATGATGCTGGTGGCTGGATATTTTATTTTCACTTACAGGCACTTTGCCGGCAAGGTTTCTTTGGATCAGGAGTATTGATCCTGTCTCGTCTACAATTGAAATCAGCCGGATGGAAAACAGAGAAATCGCAGTACTGCTCGCCGAAACCGCCGATTTGATGGAGATCGCCGCGGAGGACGGATTTCGCATTCGCAGTTATCGCAATGCTGCGTCGATGATTGAAGGCTTTCCCGAGCGCATTGCCGACATCGCGCGGAATCCGGAGCGCAAGCTTACCGATATCGCCGGCATCGGCAAGGGAATCGCTTCCGTCATTGTCGAGATCCTGGATCGACAATCGTTTGAGCGGCGCGATCAGCTTCTTGAAAAGTATCCACCGACCGCGCTGGAATTGCTCAAAATTCAAGGGCTGGGTCCGAAGAGCATCGCAATCCTGATCGAGCATCTGAGAATCAGTACAGTGGACGATCTGGAGCGCGCCTGTAAAGAACAGAAGTTGCGCACGCTACCGCGGATGGGCGCGAAGCTGGAAGAGAAGGTATTGCGGTCGATTGAACAGTATCGCAGAAGCGCCGGGCGCTTCCTGTTGAGCTTCGCCACCGAGACCGCCGCTGAGCTGACGGAATTTCTTTCGCGGACGCCAGGCGTGGACAAAGTGACCGCGGCGGGTAGCTTGCGCCGGGGCCGGGAGACCGTGGGCGATATCGATCTGCTCGTCACGGGACCATCCGCCACGGATGCACTGGAGCGTTTCGCCGCTCATCCCAGAGTGCACCAGGTATTGGGCAAGGGCTCCAACAAGGCCAGCGCTACGTTTGGACTCGAAGGCGTACAGGTGGACGTTCGCGCGCTTCCGGTGGAGAGCTACGGAGCGGCGATGCAGTACTTCACGGGCAGCAAGGAACACAATATCGCGATTCGTCAACGCGCGCTGAAATTGGGGTTGACGTTGAACGAATATGGGCTGTTCCGGGTGGACGATGAATCCCGCATGGCCGGCGCTACCGAAGAAGAAGTCTATGAGAAATTGGGGCTCGCCTGGATTCCTCCGGAACTGCGCGAGAACCAGGGCGAGATTGAAGCGGCGGCGGAAGGGCGGCTGCCGGTGCTTGTGGAGACCGCGGACATTCGCGGCGACATCCACATGCACACGCGCGAGAGCGATGGACGGGCGACGCTGCAAGAGATGGCGCTGGAAGCGAAGGCGCTGGGATATGAATACATTGCCATCACCGACCATTCGAAGGCGCTGGCGATGGCCAACGGACTGGATGAAAAGCGCGTGGTTGCGTTTGCGCGAATGGTCCGTCAGATGGATCAGCGCGATCTTGGTATCCGTGTCTTTTCCGGGTTGGAATGCGATATCCGAAAAGAAGGCATCATGGATATCGAAGACGACGCACTGGCCGAGTTGGACTTCGTGATCGGCAGCGTACACAGTTACATGAAAATGGAAACGGCGGAGATGACCGACAGGCTGTTGCGCGCGCTGGAGTGCCCGTACCTGAAAACGCTGGGGCATCCAACGGGGCGCCTGCTGCTGCACCGCGACCCTTACACCTACGACTTCGAACGTATCGTTACAGAGGCTGTGCGGCGCAACGTCGCGTTTGAGATCAATGCGAGCCCGGAACGGATGGACTTGCATGGGTCGCTGATCCGGCTGGCGAAATCGAAGGGTGCGAAGTTCACCATCTCCACCGATGCGCACCATCCGAAACACTTGCTGAACATGCGCTACGGCGTAACGATGGCACGGCGAGGATGGTTGAGTGCGAGCGACATTCTGAATACCCTGCCTTCGGAGCAGTTCGCCCAAGCGATACGAAAAAACTAATCCACTTATGAAACTGATTTCTTCTGAGAAACGCTTCGAGAGTTCCATCTTCACGGTGACCGAGGATGTGGCGACAGATCCGGACGGCTTTGAGATTAAGCGCGCCATTATCCGGCATGGCGGATCGGCGGTGATTATGCCTATCGATGAAAAAGG
>JANYCV010000095.1 GCA_025360145.1 Acidobacteriaceae bacterium | reverse complement strand
AGACCGGCGGGACCGGATGTCATTTCGGCCAACCCTCAAACTCGCGCAGATTCTTCAGCTTCAAATCTTCAAACTCAATTGCCTCGCCCAAAAACACCAGCGGCGGATTTTCGCTGTAGTCGATGGTCGCAAAGCGCGCGTCAACGGTGCGCAGATCCACGAACCGCACTTTAATCTTGTCCCAGTATTCGAACGGCAGTTCGCCCTGCACGCCGGCGTAGTTAGCTTTGGTGATTGAGGTGACTTGATAAACAGCGCCGTCCCACTCAAAGCGGCTCTCCGGGCTCAGCGACTCCTCCGGTGCGAGCTTCACCGGCGTCGTAAACAGATAGGAGACGGCGTATTCGAGTTGGGCATCGGAGAGCCAACCGCTGCTGCCATCGGTGAAGATGAGGTGCCACTCGTTCCAACTACCGTCGTCGTATTCGTAAATGATCCTGCCGGTCACCAGGAAGTCTTTGTTGCGGTGCGTGCCCTCGGTGCCGATTTGTATCGGCGAGCCATCCCGAGGCAGGTCGGCCACTTCCCCCACTTTCGTCAGATCGACATCGTGCCGGACTAATATAGAGCGGCAGAATTCGCATGTGGTCTGTACCGCGCTCGACCACAGAAACTTTACCGGAGCCCCGCAACTGGGGCAGTTCGCCACTCGCCCGCTCATGCCGCACGCTCACGCATGATACGGCCTTTCAATGCGCCGCACCCGCACCGATGTCGCCGAAAACTCCCGCTCCAGGTGCGATGCGAAATCCCACTCAGGCCGGGGACGGCAACAGAAAAGATTCAGGCAAAGCGATTGGTATTCGGGAAACGTGTGGCACGCCAAGTGCGATTCCGTCAGCATCGCGAGGCCGGTGACTCCGCCAGCCCCGGGAAATTTATGCCATGTCGACTCGCTCAACGGATGCAGAGAAAGTTCCCGAATCAGACTACCGAAAAGATCTTGCAGCTTAGACAGGTCTTGCAGCGCCGCGGTATCGCAACCGTGCGCCTCGACAACCCATTCACATCCGCCGGTTAAGTCCACGATGAGTTATTGTACTGCTATTGCTGTGCCGACCCGCACTCGGAACAGAACTTCGCCCGCTTCGGGATGGGCTTGCCGCATTCGACGCAGAACTTGGTTTCAACACCGGGCGCAACCGGAGGCTCAGCAACAGGCGCAGCCGAAACAGGCGGCGGAGCTTGCGGCGGTGGCTGTTGTTGCACGTGAGGCTGCATCGCATTCGCCATCTGCTGGGCCATCACAAAGCCTGCTCCAAGGCCCACCCCCGCCCCGGCAAGCCCTCCACCCTCGTTCGCGGCGGCGATCGGCATTGATTGAGCCACCTGGAACTGCGTGTACTTGCCCATATCGCCGATCATCGTCATGCCGATGCGTTCGTCCAGCCGCTTCTGCAACTCGTCCGGCAGAGACAGATTCTCCACCACGAAACTTTCGAGCGACAGACCCAGCTCGCCAAATGTCGGCTTCAGAAACTCCGCGATCTTCTGCCCCAACTGTACCTGGTTGGCGGCCATATCCAGGAACGGCACGCCGCTGGACGCAAACGCATCCGACATCCGGCCGACGATCGTATTGCGAAGCTGGCCTTCTATCTCCGCCACATGATAAATATCGCGAGTGCCGCTCACCTTGGTATGAAACGTTCGAGGATCGGCAACGCGCCACGAATAGATGCCGAACGCCCGAAGCCGCACCGCACCGAATTCCTTATCGCGAATCGTGATCGGGTTCGACGTGCCCCAGCGCTGATTTACCTGCAAGCGCGTGGAGAAGAAGTAGACGTCGGATTTGAACGGCGACTCGAACTTCTTGTCCCAGTTCATCAGGTTCGTCAGCAGCGGCAGCGTGTTCGTGGTCAGGTTATAGAGCCCCGGCGCCAGCACATCGGCAATGCGGCCCTCATTCACGAAGGCGGCCATCTGCGATTCACGAACGGTCAGCTTCGCGCCGTTCTGAATCTCCATGTCCTGCATCGGGTACCGGTAGGCAAGCACGCCATCCTCGGATTCGGTCCAGTGGATGACGTCTATAAATTGCTTGGAAAGGAAGTCGCGTAGGCTCATTGGTTCCTCAGTCTTTAGAATATACGCAATCCGGGGCTGGCTTGTTCCACTGG
>JANYCV010000081.1 GCA_025360145.1 Acidobacteriaceae bacterium | reverse complement strand
GTGGAATGCCGTTTGACGAAGATTGGCTTGTGGGGACCGCTTTCAAGCAAACCACGCCCGTGCCCACCGACAGAAAGGGCCGTGCCCAACTCGACCGCTTGCGAAAATAGAGCAACAGGCTGGCCAAACCCGAATACTGCCGGATCGAGAAAGCCTGCTGGTAGTAGAGAGCCGTGGGTAAAGCTTGCAACGACGCGAGTGCCGCGTCATTCCGGTTCCACAAGTAATCCACCTGGGTGCTGAAATAATCGTTCCAATGAACGCCGGCGAAAAGGTCAATCGTCGGTCCGTTCTCCGGCTTATAGGAGGAGGCGCTCAACGCCGGCGGATGAAGAACCGTTTTTCCGTCGGCGGAAAGCGCATCAATTCCACCGAGCCCTCCTGCAAAGAAGCGGCTTTGGTCGGCTCCGCACACTGGCAGCCCGAGCGTCAGTGAAAGCATCACGCCCGCAAGTATTGCCAGATGAAATCTGATGCAAAAGAACAATCTTCTAGATTACGTCAGCGCGCGGCGAGGCCGGTCGCGGAGAGATCCAGAGTTCCGAATGTCCCGCTATCCGAAAGGCTTCCGTCCTGGTGGACGCGGTATCCCTGCAGGGTTCCGGCTTGGCCGTTAAGAATATAAAGGAAGCTGCTGTCGCGGGTCATATCCATATCCGTGGGCCCCGCACCGGCCGCGGCCGCGATCCCATTGCCAATCACATGCAAGGAGCCATCATGATCCAGCAGATAAGCCGAAAGGTTGTTGCTCGCCGTATTCGATACATATACATAGTGATTGTCTTTCGTCACCGCAATCCAGCACGCGGCAGCCTGCCCGTTGTTCACGGGACCGGTAATTAATTGCAGCGTACCGCTGGAGGAGACATTGTACGAAGAAACGGCGCTTTGGCCGGCGGTACCGCCAAACGCGTCAGTAACAAGCAAATGGCCATTTCCGTCGAACAAAAAACCGAATGGAGTTTGTCCCGTGGATGGCTGGGGGTTTGGCCCCACCAGCGTTCCATCCGTTTGAACCACGTACGTGTCAATCAGGTTTGTGGCCTTCTCGGTCGTGAGCAGCAGCCCCCCGTCGTTGCTGAATCCAATCTGGGGTGCGACCGGCGACGCCGTGCTGAGCGGCCGCGTAGAATTCGGAATGGCCGCGAGTCGGCCTTCAAGCAAACGGAAACCTGTTACATTCGCGGGGCTGCCGGCGTTCAGCACGTACACCAAACCGTTATAAATGGCGATGCTCTCCGGCTGCGCGCCGCCGGAAGGCGTAACACTCACGAGTTCGGGCCTGCCTCCGCCGACTTCAAATACCGAAATGGAGTTATCCCCGGCGTTGACGGTGAGCAGCCACCGGCCCCCCTTCGTCATTTGCACGGCATTGCTTGAGCCCAGTGCCGACCCCGTGCCTGCGCCTCCAGTTGGGAGCGATGAATCCCACGTCAACGCTCCGTTAGCAGCCCGGCGAAATGTGACGAGCTGGTTTAGTGGCGCGGTATTTGTCATCGTGTATACTTCGCCGGGACTAGAATCCCTCGCGCTGTCCACGTTTTGACCTTGCATCAGCAAAGCGCAAAGCGGCAGGATCGTAAAATTCAGTAGTTTCTTCATGGCTATACATGTCTCCTTGGTCTCGAGTCCTTCCTGTGGAAGGAGTCTTGTGGATAGTCGCTCCCAGGACCGATATCCCCCGACAACGTCAAAACTTTTTTGTAGTCATTCGGACAAAATTCCATAAACCTGCACGCCCGGCTTGCGCTATCCGTCATATCTATTTGCAACGATTAGCGATACTTACAGCAGTTCTACTCTGTTGTGCTCATGTGGCAATGGCATCGCCTGCTTCAGAACTTTATAAGCGGGGCCGCAAAGCCGAACTTGCCGGGGAAATGTCGCGTGCGTATCTGCTTTACGCGGAAGCGGCGGCCCTGGAACCGCACAAGCACGGTTACTGGCAAAGAGCGGATGCAGTGCGCTCGCGGGCGGCCATGGAATCGAAGCCGAAGCTCGCCGCCGACGCTGAACCGGCAGCAGACTCCGCGTTGCCCGATGAACCGCCGCATTTCGACAGCATGACGGCGAAGGACCTGGCGGAAGCGCGCCAGCCAAGACCGGCTAATCTTCTGCAGGCTAAGCCGGGCCGCCAGAATATCGATATCCGGGGCGATGGTAAAGCGCTCTTCGAGCAAGTGTCTGCTCGCTTCGGGCTCCAGTCCGTGTTTGACAGCGACTATACTCCCACTCCGTCTTTTCGGTTTCGCATGGAAGACGCGGATTACCGCGATGCGCTTCATGGCCTTGAAGCCGCCACTAACTCCTTTGTGGTTCCACTGTCGTCGAATTTGATAATGGTGGCGGTAGACACCATGGAGAAGCGCAACGACCTTGAACAGA
>JANYCV010000078.1 GCA_025360145.1 Acidobacteriaceae bacterium | reverse complement strand
CCGGCCGGCGACTTCGTCCCGGCTGCTTTTGCGCCATTCTGGCGCGCTTGTTTCCGTGTTTGTCTCGACGACATTGTTGGTACCTCTGGGTTGAGAATAGCCTTGGGGGATGGCGGGCGGTTTTGCGATTGGCTGTAAGTTATTGAATTGGTTCTGTCGATTTTTGAAAATAGTTGGGAACGATAAAGTTTTCGGCGGAAAAAGACCGACGGAGCGCGGAAATGCCGGGGCCGCCCGGGTGATGAAAACGGGCGAGGAACTAGACCGCAACGCGAACTTCGGTTGTGGGGATTGAATATGGCCGAGGAGGGGAAGAGTTGTGTCTCGAACGTAAAAGGTTTCGACCGTAAAAGGTTTCGTCAGCGGGGCGGCGGAAAGAGACTGACGGAGCGGAGAATGCCGGGGCCGCGCCGCTGACGAAACCGTGACCGGTGTTGGTGGGTAGCGGTAGTAAGTGACCTGCCGCGCTACAACCTGCGAAGCGGGCGGGCCTACATTCTCAAGGAAGATTTCGACCAGTTCCGGGACTACGTTTCGCCCACCTGCGCTGGCAAGTTTCTCGACGAATGGTGCCCCCAAGCGATGCGCTCCCGGATCGATCCTGTGAAGAAAGTGGTCAAGATGCTGCGCGCGCACCGCCCCCATTCTCAATTACTTTCGGGCCAGAAAACAGTTTTCCAGCGGCATTGTCGAGGGCCTCAACAACAAGGTGAAAGTCAACATGAGAAAATCTTACGGCTTCCAAACCTTCCGAGTCACTGAAATAACCCTGTATCACTCACTTGGGAAACTGCCGGAGCCAGAACTAACCCACACTTTCTTTTGACGAACCACATCGTCGAGAAGGAATGGATTAGGGCTTCCGGCAAACGCCGGATATCGATAAGTGCGCTCCCTTGAAAGTCTCATCGGCGAGCGGGGGTGTTATTCGTTCCTTCAAGATTAGGGGGATGCCCGGTCCACCCGGCAGGAACCGCGCCCCCTCATAATGGGAATTGATCCCGCGCCATGGAATTTGTCGAACAGCTCAAAGCATCCGTTGACATCGTCAAAGTAATCGGTGAATACGTGCCGCTGCGCAAGGCGGGTCCGAATCGCTATGCGGGGCGCTGTCCGTTTCACACCGAGAAGACGCCGTCGTTTTCGGTGAGTTCGCAACATCAGTACTACAAGTGCTTTGGGTGCGACGCCAAGGGCGATGTGATCAAGTTCGTGATGGAGTTTCACCACTTGACGTTTCCCGAGGCGTTGAAGGATCTGGCCGAGCGCAATGGCATTCCGATGCCCGTCCGGCAGGAGTATCACAACACGGAAAGCAAGCTGCGGAACGCGCTCTATGAAATGCACGAGATTGCGGTGCGGGCTTTTCGCGCGAATTTGAATGGCCCCGCGGGCGGCGATGCGCGCGCCTATCTGCAGAAGCGGGGGCTTTCGGCGGCCGCAATCGAACATTTCGAATTGGGATTCTCCGACCGGTCCGGGCAGGACATGGTGAAGCAGTTGCGGCAGTTTCCGGCCGAGCAGTTGGAGGTTTCGGGTCTGGTGGGGAAGCGGGAAGGCGGGGGCTACTACGACCGGTTCCGCGGCCGTTTGATGTTTCCGATCCACGATGAATCGGGAAAGGCGATTGGTTTTGGAGGCCGGGCGCTTGGGGCGGGTGAAGAACCGAAGTATTTGAATTCGGCGGAAACGGCGATCTACAAAAAGAGCACCATCCTTTATAACCTGCACCGCGCGAAAGACGCGATCCGGAAGGCCGGCCGCGTGGTGCTGGTGGAAGGTTACATGGACGTGATTGGGGTCTACTCGGCCGGGGTGCGCAACGTGATTGCCAGTTGCGGTACGGCGCTGACTTCCGGACAGGTGCGATCGGCGCGGCGGCATTCCGAGAACATGGTGGTGAACTTCGATCCGGACACAGCGGGCGCGAACGCCACCGAGCGCTCTATCCAGATGCTGCTGGACGAACGGATGCATGTGCGGGTACTCCAACTGGACGGCGGGCTCGATCCGGACGAGTACGTGAAGCAGTTCGGTGCGGAAACGTATCAGGAAAAGCTGGAGAATGCATCCGGGTATTTTCTCTGGCTGGCCGAACGGGCGAGGAAAAAGTTCGATATGCGGACGTCCGACGGCCGGATCGCCGGGTTGAAGTTTCTGCTGCCGGCGATCGAGCGCGTCTCAGACAAACTGGAGCGCGCGATGGTGGCGGGCGAGGTGGCGGACTATCTGGGAATTGAGCGCGGCCTGGTTCTGGACGAGTTTCGCAAGACGGCAGTGAAGGGACAGACGAGGCCGGCAGCCAAGCCAGCGCCTGCGTTGAGCATGTCGGAAAGGATTCTGGTGCGCTCGCTGGTGGCGGACGCCGGGGTGCGGGCGGTGCTGGTTCCCCGGCTGCGCGCTTCGCCCATTCTGGAGAACTATGCCAGCCGGGCGATTCTGGCGGTGATCTTCGCTTTGCACGATAACGAACCGGACTTCACTTTTCACGCGCTGGAAGAGCGCTTGGATGAGGGGCAAAGCAGCCTGTTGGCCGAGACCGTTCTTGCCGATAATACAGATGAGGTATTCACGCGTGAGCAGGCGGACTCTTATTTGCGTATGTTGGAATTAGAAGAGAGGAAGGCGGCGATGGGTGTCTTGCGGGCGCGGCTGAAGCAGGCCGAGAGGGCAGGCGACATGCCGGAGGCGTTTCGGCTGATGCAAAAGATGACCGAATTGGGGCGGCCTGTTGAGCGAGGTATTGAGCCAGGCGTCTGACGCATGTTGTACACTATGGGAAACCGGAATCTCGTGTTGTTTCAGCGCAGGGTACATTGAATAGAATTCAAGTGGCAAACGAAGATAAATTCGGTCGTTTGAGACAACTCGTGGACTCGGGTAAAGAAAAGGGCTTTGTTCTTTACGACGAAGTGAACGAGATTCTCCCCGACGAGATGGCTGCGGGCCGGGAGATCGACGATCTGCTTGCCGATTTCGACAATGCGGGCGTTGAGATTCTGGAAGAGCCGAAACTCGAATTCGATAAGAAACTGGAAGAAGGCGATGAATTCGGCGATCAGGAGCTTGTCCAGGAGTTCATCGACAAGACGAACGATCCGGTTCGCATGTACCTGCGTGAGATGGGAACGGTTCCGCTGCTCACGCGCGAAGGAGAGATTGAGCTTGCCAAGCGCATCGAGCGCGGACAGCGCGGGGTGAGCAAAGCCCTTTCGCGGTCGGCACTGGTGGTTCGGGAGATCATCCATCTGGCCGGGGAGCTCCGCAACGGAACGGTACTGGTGCGGGATATTCTGCTGGTCGCCGATCCATTGATTACGGACGAGGCTCTGGACGCGCAGGCCGGCGATTTGATTGCGTCGATCGAAGAAATCGAAAAGTTATATAAGAAATCGGTGCAATTCCGGCAAAAGCTGCAATCGATATCGCGGCAGATGAAGCCAAAGCAGCACCGTGGCCTGCGGTACAGTCTGGCGCGCAACACCATTAAAATTTCGGGATCGATTCAAAAGCTTCCGTTCAGCTCGCCGGCGCGGCGGACGCTGGCGAACCGTTTGCGCCGATCCGTGGACGAGCTGAAGGCTCTGGAAGGCGAGATTTCCAGGGCGCAGCGGCGCATTGAAGAGCCGCCGAACGGAACTGGCCCGCGGGATCTGAGGAAAGAGGTGAAGCACAGCAGCCAGCGGATTCAAATGCTGGAGGAAGAGTGCGGAGCCACGTCGACGGAGCTGCGGCGGACGCTGCAAATCGTCGAGCGCGGTGAACTGGAATCGGAGACTGCGAAAAAGCAGTTGATCGAAGCTAATCTGCGGCTGGTAGTTTCGATCGCAAAACGGTATACCAATCGGGGTTTGCAGTTTTTGGATCTGATTCAGGAAGGGAACATCGGCCTGATGAAGGCGGTGGACAAGTTCGATTATCAGCGCGGGTATAAGTTTTCTACCTACGCGACGTGGTGGGTGCGGCAGGCGATCACGCGCGCGATTGCCGACCAGGCGCGGACGATTCGCATTCCGGTGCACATGATCGAGACGATTAATAAGCTGGTCCGGGCGCAGCGGCAGATGCAGCAGGAACTGGGGCGGGAGCCGAACACGGAAGAACTGGCGAAGCGGCTGGAGCTTCCGGTGGGAAAAGTGCGGAAGGTGATGCGGATTGCGCAGGAGCCGATTTCACTGGAGACGCCTGTGGGGGAAGAGGAAGAATCGCATCTGGGCGATTTCATCGTGGACCGCCGGGTGACGTCGCCGTCGGAAGCGGTGATCAATCTGAATCTTCGCGAGCAGACGGCGGAAGTATTGAAGACGCTGAGCCCGCGGGAAGAGAAGATTATCAAGATGCGGTTTGGGCTGCAGGACGGCTCTGAGCATACGCTGGAAGAAGTGGGCCAGCACTTTGCGGTTACCCGCGAGCGCATTCGGCAGATTGAAGCCAAGGCGCTGCGGAAGCTGCGGCATCCCAGCCGGAGCCACCGGTTGCGGACGTTTTTAGATACCAGCCTTCACGAGTAGGATTGTATGCCGCTAGCGGTAGTGTCCGGGAATTCAGGGGACTGATTGAATACAGGAGTTGGAGGCACAATCTGCGTTAACCAGCGTTGATCGGGCGCTAATAATGGGTGGCGCAAAATTAACGGCCGCCGATGAACGCCGATGAACGCGGATATTGGGAGGAACCCTTTTAAGATAAGATGCAACTTGGCCTGTCCATTTATTTCGTGGACACTGCCCTAGCGGTTTGGCCCGCAATTTACGTTCAGTCGCGTGGATGAACGCGGATTCTTCGATTCGCTGACCGGGCGCGGGCTCACCGCCGTGTTTGGAAGCGCATTATTCTACCTGTAAACCTCTGCTATTTCGTTGGCTATCGATTCGGGGACCAGGTGGCGCCATGGGCCGCCGCGTCCGATTCTCTCGCGAACTTCGGTGGAGGAGTGCTCGTCGTAGCTTTCGAAGGCCAGTGGTTTGATGCGCTCCGCCAGTTCGGGCGGAGGGATATACTCTCCTTGCCTTCGGGCTACCAAGAGCCCAAAAACTTCCAGCATTTTGGCGAACGCCGCGGGATTGCCATAGTCCCACGCTGCTATGCGTTCGGCTGCGTCACGGCCGCATACGAACCACAATTCGGAGTGGGGGAAGTGCGGTTTCGCCTCGTTGGCAATCTCGATGAAGAGCCCTTGGTCGGCTATTCCGATTGACCAGTTCCTGTGCGCGGCAGTCGCCGTTTGGAGCATCCTCAGGCGCTGATCGAGCGACGCTCCCACGTATTCCTTGTGCGGGAATATCTTCGGGAGTACGAACAGTACTTCGTCCGCAAACGTGAGCGCGGCCTCGGCCAAAGCCAGGTGCGCGCGTGTGGGTGGATTGAAGCTTCCGGCCAGAATGGCGAGCCTCCGCGGCATTCCTTCCGATTGTCTTGAAACTAGCACTCTCTATTGTCTCAGCGTGCTAGATTGAAGTCAGTCTATGCTGAAAACCTGCGATGTTAGGGAGTTACAGGCGATTTGCCGCCAAATCCGGCGTGACATCATTACGATGATTACAGCCGCGAAGTCCGGACATCCGGGCGGTTCGCTCTCGGCTGTTGAGATTGTGACGACGCTGTTCTTCGACGTGATGAAGCACGATCCGGCAAACCCGAAATGGGCCGATCGGGACCGCTTCCTTCTTTCGAAAGGGCACGCCTGTCCGGTGCTTTATTCGGCGTTTGCCGAGTTGGGTTACACGCCGAAAGATCAACTGAACACGCTGCGGAAGCTTGGCTCAATCTATCAGGGACATCCGGATGTACGCTTCATTCCCGCCCTGGAGGCCTCCACCGGATCGCTGGGACAGGGTCTCTCGCTGGGCATCGGCATGGCACTCGCGGCGAGGTTGAATGGAAGCCCCTCCCGGACGTTCGTGGTCCTGGGGGACGGCGAATCGCAGGAAGGCCAGATTTGGGAAGCGGCGATGTTCGCTCCATTCCACAAGATCGACAATCTGGTTTGCATTGTGGACTACAACAAGATTCAGCTCGACGGATTCGTGAAGGATATTCTGGATCTGTCCCCGCTGGCGGAAAAGTGGCGGGCGTTCGGATGGCACGCCATCGAACTCGATGGACACAGCATTCCGGCGCTACAGTCGGCATTCGCGGAGGCGGCGGAGGTGAAAGGCAAGCCCACGGTGCTGATTGCGAACACGATTAAGGGGAAAGGCGTGTCATTTATGGAAAACAATCCGAAGTTTCATGGGGTGGCGCCGACGGAAAAGGAAATGGAACTAGCATTGCAGGAGATCGGATAGATGGCGGCGAAGACCAGGTACGAGTTGAAGCCAGGCTTGGCTACGCGCGAGGCATTTGGGAAGGCGCTTGTCGAGCTGGGCCGCCAGAATAAAGACGTCGTGGTGTGCGATGCGGACCTTTCCAAGTCCACTTATACAGCGGGATTCGCGAAGGAGTTTCCGGACCGGTTCATTGAGTGCGGGATCGCGGAAATGAATATGGTGGGAATCGGGTCCGGTCTTGCGTCGGGCGGAAAAATAGCATTTGTCTCCAGTTTTTCGTGCTTTGTGATCAATAAGGGATTTGAACAACTGCGGGTAACGGCCGCCTTTCCGAATGTAAATCTGAAAGTGGTTGGGACGCATAGCGGGATCTCGATTGGAGAAGACGGACCTTCGCAGATGAGCATCGAGGATCTGGGGCTTGCCTGTTCCCTGCCCGGTTTTACAGTGCTGTGCCCGGCCGATGAAGTCTCTATGACGGCGTTGATTCATGCCTCGGCCGCGCACTTCGGACCGGTGTTCGTTCGGGCCGGCCGGGCCAAAGCGGCGGTGATCTACGAGGCTGGGCAGCAGTTCACCATCGGCAAGGGAATTGAACTGGTGGAAGGAAGTGATGTTACGCTCATCGCGACCGGGTTGTTAGTGGCCGAGGCGATCCGCGCGGCCGAAACACTGGCAGCGGAAGGGATTTCGGCGCGGGTGGTGGATCTGCATACCATCAAGCCGCTGGATCGCGATATCATCGCGCGTGCCGCTTCGGAAACCGGAGCGATCGTTGTGTGTGAAGAGCATCTGCTGGACGCGGGGTTGGGCGTGCGAGTGGCACAAGTTGTATCGGAGACTACGCCCTGCGCGATGGAGTTCGTAGGCATCCGGAACACCTATGCCGAGTCTGCAACTCCGGACGAACTCTTGGACAAGTACGGCTTGCGGGCCAAAGATGTGGCGCAGGCTGCGCGGAAAGCTGTGGCACGAAAGTAGAACGGATTTTTGCGCGGTTTCAGGGGACCAGATGACCGACCCGCAACAACTGCTGACACGGATGTTAGTATCGACGATCAACGCGCGCGAGCTGGAGTCGGATCGTGTGTCGCGAATACTGCACGATGAAGTTGGACAAGTGCTGAGCGCGGTGGGGCTGCAACTCGATGTACTGCGGCTGGATTTTCAAAAGCAAGCGCCGGAGATTGCCCCGCGGACCGTGGAGATCCAGAAAATACTGGAATTGGCGATGTCCCAAGTGCGTGCTCTGAGCTACGATCTGAACCCGGCCGTGGTGGAGCGGGTGGGGCTTCAGAACGCGTTCGACCGCCTGGCCGGCCGGATGAGGACCCGGTTTTCGGGTAAACTGCGGTTTCTTTTCGACTCATCGGTTCGCGTGCCGCTCGAAGTGGGGAACGCATGGTATAAAATCGCGGAACATACTTTGGAAAACGCTCTGAAGCATTCGGGAGCATCCAAAATCGAAGTTCATGTGCGGTCCAATGCGAAGGGGATCGAGCTGGAGATTCGGGACAATGGATCGGGGTTTTCGATTCTTGAGACAAAGATGCACTCGAGTGGATTAGGATTACTGTTGATAGAGCACTACGCGGCGCAGGCCGGGATCGAGATTCGAATTTCGAGTGCGGCGGGAAAGGGTACAGTAGTTCGGAGCGGGTATCCCGTTCCGAAATTGATACAGAAGATCGAGAGTAGCTCCACGGCGAGGCAGCGTATCCGAAACGATGCGAAGTAGTCTGGCGGTGGTTGGCGGTTAGGCGAGAAACTATGCGTTACGAAGTTTTGCTGGTGGACGATCACAAGATCATGCGCGATGGCATCAAAGCCATCCTGAAGCATAGCGAAGAGTTTCACGTCGTGGGCGAATCCGAATCGGGCGCCGACGCAGTGCAGATGTGCAAGCGGCTGAAACCGGCGATGATTCTGATGGACATCGGGCTGCCCGGATTAAATGGAATTGAGGCCACGACGGAGATTTTGCGCCACTGTCCGGACACGAAAGTCATCATTTTGTCGATGTACGACGATGAGCATTCCGTGGTGAGCGCCATCCGGTCCGGAGCGCGGGCGTTTGTGTTGAAGAAAGCGTCGGACAACGATTTGCTGGAGGCGCTGCGGACGGTTTCGAAGGGCGGCTCCTACCTGAGCCCGCAGGTTTCCGACCGTCTGCTGCACCGCATTCAACGCGGCGATCTGGAATCGAAGCAACTGCCAACGGCGCTGGAGGGTCTTTCTCCGCGCGAACTGCAAGTATTGCGACTGGTGGCGGAGGGGAAGACGAGCAAGGAAATTGCCGTGATGCTCGATTTGGGACTGCAAACGGTTCGCAGCTACCGGAAGACGATGATGAAGAAGCTGGGGGTCAATAATGTAGCGGGACTGACGCAGTTGGCTCTCTCGGCTGGCCTGACGCGGTTTCCGGCGCCCGAAGGCCACGCGCCATCGGTATGATGGCGCGATGATAACGCCGTGGGGCGAAATCCCCGTTGCGGACGCGCACGTTCACTACTTCTCGAAGCCGTTCTTCGCGGCGCTGGCGGTGCAGAAGCCGGGCGTCGATATTGCGGCGGCGCTGGGATGGGATGCGCCGGTGGATCTGGCGGCGCGGTGGGTGGAGGAACTGGACCGGCACGGGGTACAGAAGGCATCGCTCATCGCCAGCGTGCCGAATGATGAAGCATCGGTCCTGGATGCCGTCAGCCGCTATCCGGAGCGATTCTACGGGTATTTCATGTGCAATCCATGCGCGCCGGACGCGCTCGACCGGGTGAAGCGGGCGTTTGCAAATGGGCTTCACGCGGTCTGCTTCTTTCCGGCAATGCATCGTTTCTCGATGACCGATGAACGCATCGCTCCGCTGCTGGAGGCGGCATCGGCAAAGTCCGGACGGATTGCCTTCGTTCATTGCGGCGTGCTGAGCGTGGGGGTGCGGAGAAAGCTGGGGCTTCCGTCGCATTTCGACATGCGGTATTCGAACCCCGTCGATCTTCATAGCGTAGCGATGCAGTATCCGCGGCTTCCCTTCGTGATTCCGCACTTCGGAGCGGGCTACCTGCGCGAAGCGTTGATGGTTTGCGATCTGTGCCCGAACGTCTATCTGGACACGTCGAGCAGCAACAACTGGGTAAAGTATTATCCGGAGCCGCTGGATCTGGCTGGTGTGTTCCGGCGGGCGCTGGAAGTGGCCGGGGCGAAACGCCTGCTGTTCGGCACGGACTCGTCGTTTTTCCCGCGCGGCTGGCAGGGACAGATTTTTGAGACGCAGACCAGTGTACTGGCGGGGCTGGGAGTTACGGCGGAGGACGCCCGTTCGATTTTGGGCGGTAATCTGGAGCGGCTGTTGAACGGGTGATTGGCGGGGCGGCGGTATGAACATTGGGAAGTCGACCGAACTTTATGAAGCCTGGCTGGGGAAACAGCTTACCATCGTCCCTGCCGATCTAAACGAAAAACACACCGCGATGGCGGAGGATCATTTCTCGTTTCTGCGGGCCACCTTCTACCGCTGGATGCAATGCTGGCCGGAAATCTGCGAGGTGGAAGACGGTGCGCCGCGGGTGCTTGCGATCGGCGATATCCATGTTGAAAATTTTGGCACTTGGCGGGACGCCGAAGGCCGGCTGATCTGGGGTGTCAGCGATTTCGATGAAGCCTACGAGCTTCCGTATACGCTGGACTTGACGCGCCTGGCCACCAGCGCCCATATCGCGATTCGAGCCTCGCAGCTATCTATCGGGGCCGGAGATGCTTGCGAGGCGATCCTCGAAGGTTACGCCGCTGGAATGGAAGCCGGCGGCCGCCCGTTCGTGCTTGAGGAGCACAACGTGTGGCTCCGCGAAACGGTGACTGGCGAGATGCGCAACCCGGTTCGGTTCTGGGCTAAATTCGAAGACTTGAAGGAAGTCCGGGGGAAGGTGCCGGCGGGCGCGCGGAAGGCGATCGAGCGGCTGCTGCCGACGCCGTTGCCGGCCTACCGGATGTTCCATCGAATCGCCGGGTTGGGCAGTCTGGGCCGCGAGCGGTTTGCGGCGGTGGCCGAATACCACGGCGGAAAGATGTCCCGTGAAGCGAAGGCGCTGGCCCCGTCCGCCTGTGTTTGGGCTGGCAAGCGGGGAGCTTCCACTAGAATTCTGTACGAGAGTGTCTTGCGGCAGGCGGTGCGTGCCGCCGACCCGTTCGTGCAGATGAAAGGGCGTTGGATTGTCCGCAGGCTCTCCCCGCATTGCTGCCGCGTCGAACTCATATCGCTACCTGCGGCGCGCGACGAGAAGCGCCTATTGCGAAGTATGGGGTATGAGGTGGCGAATATTCACCTTGGAACGCCGGGAGCCCGCGGCAAGATCGCCCGCGATCTGAAGAAACGGGGCCCGGGGTGGCTGCATGCCGCCGCGGAGAAGATGCTGAAGCAGAGCGCGGACGACTGGGAGGATTGGCGCAGGCGCGGGAAAGCCGGGATTCCTTGAGAATAAACGCGAGCGCGGGGCACTGACTTTTTCTGACGGCACATGCAACTCAAACTGACCAGTCAGCAGGAAACAGGCCTTCGGCCCCTGCTCGAAGCCGCACAACGCACCGAGTTCTACGGCACTTGGCTCGAAACGATTGCAACGCCGCTCAGCCGCTGTCTGGACCTGCTGCCGCACGTCGAATGCCGTCACTTCGACGAAAATCGCGAGGCGTTCCGGAATCCCAGGTCCGGGCGCTTGCGGCAACCCGAGTTTCGCTATCCGCTGCAGCCGAGTCCGAAGATACTGATGTTGCTGGAAGGTTTTCAACGCAGCGGCTCGGTGCGGAACGTTTTCGATCTTGGTCCTTCCGCCGTGGCGGGTTCAAAGGCGGATACGCTGGCGGCGCCGGTGAGCGTGCTGCGGTCAATGGCCGGGATAGCCGGACCGCAGCGTTATCCGATAGTTGCGTTCACCGGTGTGCGGCATGGAACGCTGACGGAGGCGGACCGCGAGTTGTTCTGGAAGTCGTTCCGGGTGCCGGTCTTCGAGCAGTTTCTGGGGTTGAGCAATGAGTTGGTGGCCGAAGAATGCGAGGCGCACGACGGATTGCACGTCCGCGAAGAGGAAACCATCATCGAACTGAGGGGCGGCGAACTGGTATTCACACCGCTTGGCGCACTGGCGTACCCGGTGCTGCGGATCGCGACCGGATGTGCGGCGCGGCCGGAACGATCGTTGTGCCCGTGCGGCAGAGCGGGTCTGCGGCTGATGGAGATTGTACCGATTGCCAAGGAACGCGGAGCGCACGATGTACGCGGAGCGCAAAAGGCGCGCGGAGCGGCGGCTGCGTGGTAGGGCGGGGATGGTACTATGATGGGAGCTTTCCACCATCCGTGCGGATGTGGCGAAACTGGCAGACGCGCTGGATTTAGGTTCTTACTAAATTTGGCTTAGAATCAGTAGGTTACAGGATTTCTTTCAACGCTTCTGTTAACGGAGGCGAAAGAGGGCAAAAACAGGCGCACTGGACTTAGGATTTTGCGTCCGAAATTGTGGAATGATGGGGTTGCAAGCTCGGCTCCAACGGAAGTGTTAACGAATGGCCCCGTGGCGGAATTGGCAGACGCGTAGGATTTAGGTTCCTATATTCGCAAGAGTGTTCCGGTTCGACCCCGGACGGGGCCACCACCATGAACGATCAATCCACCCTCGACGATCTTCGCCAACAGTTCTTCGCGGAGATGCGCAAAGCGGTTGACCGCGATGAGAACGATCTTGACGGATTCGCTGCACACGTCGATGAAGCCGCGAAGATTCACGCGCAGATGGAAGAACTAAAAAAAGGGCACTGATATACTTAACGCAACCAAAGCGAATCAGCCTAGTGTTTCCACCTTTGGCTCTTGGTTGTCTAAGACCTCGATCACGTCGTTCTCCGTGATGATCATGTAGTGAACGATCCCTTCGTTGAAGAACTCAAGGATCGGTTCGTTGGCGAATTCCTGAATCCACGGTGAATCTGGCACGGAGGGCTCTTCCAGAGTTCCAGACGATAGCTCTCCTCAATGTTCCTGTAGGCCGGATACCTACGGAACGTCACTTTGTACCGGGCGATGGCAGCGTTGTTCAAGTAGTCAGCAAGCTCGATCTGCAAGAGTCCTGAATGATCGTGGAGCGACTCCATGAAAAGGTGTTTCGCATCGGACATTGGTGTTTCCCACCGTTTTAGCCGCCAGTTCTCGTACATGTCGTTGATTGCGTCAAGTATATCAGTGCCAAGAAAAGGCCCGGCCATTGCTGACCGGGCCTCCTCACCAAGATGAATCGGAACTCACACGCCCTACACCATCCCTAAGCCGTTGGCTTAGGTGCGTGTCGCGCCGGAAGCGGCGCGCGCCCTGCTGCGCAGGGTGCGGCTTATCGCCGCACTGGAGAGCAGGCCGGTGCAGGGAGGCGCAAAGTCGGTCATTCCGAAAACGGCTACAAGGAAGCTATACCAAACTGTTTCAAGCTGCCTTGCAACGTCCGCAAATCGACCCGGATGTTCTGCCGGAGAAGTTCCTGATAGACGTACCGAAGATCCGCGATCTCCCGGCGACGATAGAGTTCCTCCAGAATGCCGATGCACCCGACCACCGCCAGTCCTTCGTCTACGGCCAGCCTTCGGCCTTTCCATTCGTCCATCAATGTCAGGTCAGCCGCCAATTCTTTCGCCAGAAAAACCGCGCTGATCTCTCCAGCGCCCAGACTGGCCTTGGTAAGCGCCTTGGCCAAACCTTCGACATCGTGAACCGGCGACACCCGAATCCAGTCGGTCTTGGACACCGCCGACGCACCCGGCATCCCGGCACCAGCGATGACTACCTCGTTGTAGACTTCGGTGGATATATGAACTACGTCGTACAGTTTGCGCAGTGAATCGAGATGCCCGATCCGGGCGAGGGTAATAAGGGGTGAGGCGTTCGAGACGACTTTCACCGCCGCAAGCGTTCCAACGTCTGCCGATCCGATTCGAGTTCAGCCGCACCATAGTGCAAAGGCACCTGACGCTTACCGGCGAACTCCATGAAAGCTTCAACCGGCGTCTCGCAAAGTTCAGCCGCCCGACCGAGCGATACCTTGTCTTCCCGGAATAGCTCCAGCGCAAGCAGCCGGGCCGCGTCGGCGGACGGGTCGGCGCGGTTCAGTTGAGCCGCTTCGGCCAAGTCCTCCGAAAAGTGTACTTGCACGCTCTTCATATTCTTAACCTAGCACATAGACCCGCCGAAACAAGTCTTCCCTCAGCCGCGCTATTTCGCGCGGGTTTCCATCAACGCCGTCGCCGTCCGCACGCCGTCCACGTCCACAATGCCATACCGTCATTGGCCCGATGCTGAGCATTATCCGGCCATTTTGGGGCTACAGCGCTGATTCTGCGAATTTTAGAGCGCGTGGCAAAAACCGGGGAGAACAGGCTTGAAGGGGGTTCGCGTCAGCACCGGGTAGATCCCGGTCAGGCTATTGGCGCTGATAAATCCGCGATGCTTCCTGCGGAGCAGTTCTTCAAGCACTGCGAGAGCTGGGCATTGTGCGGATGCCTCGCCCCCGCCGCCGGAACCAGCACCGAGGTATCAAAATACCAGTTCACGGACCCCACGCTTTGCACATCCGTTCTTCACAAGCTTCATCAACCGCCTTGAGGATGTCATAGCCTTGAGGAATCTCGCCGGTGTGAACCCAAAAGTTCCCTTTCTTGATCATTGACGGGGCGTACCATCAATTAATTACCAACGCATTCAGAAAACTATGGGGACTTCGAGGCCAAGGTGAGCCGTCTGAAGTCAATGCACTCGATTTCATGAAGCAGGTCTACGATATGCTTCCACTGCCGCCGAAAGGATGTGAGGAGCCGCGGTGATGATCGAGCGATTGGAACTGAGAGTATCCGAAAAGCACGCTCACTTGGTGTTTCCCCAAACGAGGGCAAGACGATTGGGGAGGGGCTCACGCGAAGAATCGTCCTCCCGACGAGCGACCCGCGAATGCAGCGGATTGCCGAGGTAGATGCACATCTGCGACAGCAGCAAAAGGGCCACTTCTTTGCGGGATGGTATTATCACCGCCGGTATTCGAAGCAAGAACTGGCCTCCGCCGAATGTTTCCGGTTACAGATAACCGCAGTATTCGGACCGGCGGGCGAAGATTGCGGCACCGTGTACGACGATACCGAAGAGTGCCCACACGAATTCGAATCGGGAGTGCACGTGATTCAAGGGCGGAGACTCCCTTACAGCTCGTCTTGTGGAGTCGGGGGCATGCAGGTATCCGACTTATTTCTTGACATGCGCAAGTTACCGAGAAACAAAGATATCGCCCAGAGCTTTGCTCACGAATGCATTGTCTCGCAACGATTGGAGGATCTGCTGGTCAGCCATAAGATGACCGGCTTCGAACTTCGTCCGGTACGCCACAAGGCCCGCTTCCAAGAGGATCCCGTCACGTTCGAATCTCTTGAGAGCGGCCGGGAATTCCTGAAGCGTGCCGAAGCGGCTGGAATACCGAAGTCTTCGCCGGCGCTCATGGGAGGTCTGTCGTGGGAGTTTGAAGTGTTCTTGAACTCGTGCGAGCAGGAGGAACTGGTGGAACGGATATGGCAGGAGAACGTGGCCAAGAAGGAAGCACGAGAGGCGCGGCGGCCCCCGAAGTTTCCACCGTGGTATCAACTCATCCTCACCTCCCAGCCCGTAGCCGTTGCGCCCCCAACGCGGTTTGGACTTGGCCCCTTCGATGAGGATGCCGAAGGCAAGTACCGATGCCCGTTTGGGCACATCGCGGGCGCGTTCCTCCTCTCGGAGCTGACGGTTAAGAGATCAGATTGGGACAACAACGATATCGCACGGACGAAGGAAATGATTGGAAGACGAGGAGGTATCATACGGCCATTTCCGCTTTTGCTGATCTCTCCCAGGCTGTGGCGGATGCTGGAACAGGAAAAGATTCGCGGCTACGAGGCCGAAGTCGCGTATCTCGGATAAGGCTCAAGGAGGGCCTTCGGACGGCTGATCTCAGTACACTGCCTTCGGGGTTTCCTGTATTTCAAGATCGCTCCCGGCATGTAGACCCAGCCGGTCCCGCACCGGTTTGGGGAGGATCACGCGACCGGCTTTATCTATTTTCAATGCCAGGTGCCATTTCACAATGGCACCTGGCATTAACATTGGCAAGTAGATTCGTTCCAGTACGGCTAGGCACCGGCTACTACATCATCATGACGCTCGAAGACTGGTTTCCACCGGAGAGGCTTCGGGTCATTTATGTACCACCCGTTTCATCGGCTACGGGGAAGACAAATGAGCAGTTAAGGGCCACGAATTCGAACTGAAGCTCATTTCCGGAGACAAATCCGCACTGATCGCATTTCGCAAAACCTTATAAACAATCGGGGCCAGCGGCACGCCTATTTGACTCGAAACGTCAGTGTTGTTTCGCTTCGCACACTGACTTGCGACGCCCGGAGATTCGTTCCTCGCCGCTCGACCTGGAAGGTTGCGGCAGCCAACACCGGATTCCCCGCGTATTGTCGCTACGGGTTGAGGAATGGCTCTCGGTCCAGGTATCGTTTGAGCGCCCCAGGATGCCGCTTGGGAGTGGCGCGATGCCGCTTCGCTAGATCCTTCCGGCTGATTTTCAGGCGCCTGCGAGCGCCCTGGCCGCGAGCCCGCTCACATCCGGCGCGATAAGGGCCAAGAAAACCAGAGGACCGCCGATAAGGTTTCTTGGAGGCGGAAGATCTTCTCGAAACATGTTTGCAATCATCGGGATTCTCGTCGTAATCGGGGCCATCGTCGGTGGCTACCTAATGGAACACGGCAAGCTGTTGGTCCTCATGCAGCCTGCCGAACTTGTGATCATCGGAGGGTCCGCGCTGGGTACGGTATTGATTGCCAATCCGCTGGCAATCGTGATCAAAATGGCGAAACAAACAATCGCGGTATTTAAGCCTAGCCGTTACAGTAAAACATTTTATCTTGAGAACTTGAAGATGCTGAGCGACGTATTTATGTACGCTCGCAAGAACGGTCTGGTAAAGCTGGAACCAGATGTAGAAGAGCCTGATAAGAGTCCGCTTTTCGGGAAGTTTCCAAAATTCCTGAAGGACCACCATGCAGTTCAGTTCTTTTGCGACACGCTCCGGATGGCGATCAGCGGCGGTGTTCAACCGTTCGATCTGGACCAGATGATGGAGTTGGACATGGACGTTCACCACCACGAAGCGTCGGCCCCGATCACGGCTCTCAATACGATGGCGGACGCTTTGCCGGGACTCGGAATAGTGGCCGCGGTACTTGGGGTTGTGATCACCATGGGCTCGCTGGGCGGACCTCCGGAAGAGATCGGCCACAAAGTTGCGGCAGCTTTGGTGGGAACCTTCTTAGGAATTCTGTTGTGCTACGGATTTTTCGGGCCGCTGGCGGCGAACATGTCGAAGCAGAACGAAGCCGAATCGCAATACTACTATTTCCTGCGTGTGGGACTGATTGCGTTCATCAAAGGATCGGCGCCGATACTGGCGGTTGAGTTCGCCCGCCGGTCGATACCACACGACATGCGTCCTTCGTTTCAGGACATGGAGAAAGCCTGCAAGGGCGGATCGGAGCCAAAACAAGGAGAGAGTTGATCTATGGCTGACGAAGCAAACCTTCAACCGATTATCATTAGGCGGAAGAAGGGCGGGCACGCGCATCACGGCGGAGCGTGGAAGGTTGCCTATGCCGATTTCGTAACCGCAATGATGGCGCTATTCATTGTGTTGTGGTTGTTGAGCACCAGTGAAAGCACGCAAAAGGCCGTCGGCGGATATTTTCTGGATCCGTCGGGAAAAGGCAAAATGATCGGCAGCGGAATGGCCGGAATCGGAGAAAGTCTTTCGATTAAGAAGGAAGATCTCAACAAACTGAAAGAGAAGCTGGATCAAGCCATTCGCAGCGCACCAGAGCTGGCGAAGATTAAAGAGCAGATCAAGATCACGGTAACGAGCGAGGGGATGCGGGTGGAGTTACTCGAGACCGCGGCGGGAGTGTTTTTCGAGAGCGGGAATCCGAAACCGAGCGTCAGTTGCGTGGATGTCTTGACCAGATTGGCTCAAGAACTGGGCAAAATGCCGAATACAATTGTGGTGGAAGGGCATACGGACGCGAATCCCATGGGCGAGTCGCTCGCGTATACGAATTGGGAACTCTCCGCCGACCGCGCCAATGCCGCACGAAGAGTGATGCAAGCGAACGGATTACATCCGGATCAAATTGTCCAGGTGCGCGGGTTTGCAGCCCAGCAACCGTTCAAGAAAGAAGACCCGACTGATCCATCAAATCGAAGGATTACGGTTATCGTGCAATATCAAAAGCCGAAAGCAGGCGAAGATCACGATGAGGTCGCGAAGGGCGAGCATAAGCCGAAGCACCACTAGGCGGCGCATCCTATTTTTCGAAGCGCCGGAAGAAGCTTTCTTTCTTCCACGCCGGCTTGGCGGTGCCGTTAGCCGCGCGTACGGTAAGCTCTCGGATCATTTCGTTGAAACGCGCCGCTGCGGCCTTATCGACAGGCTGGCTTAAATCGTCGGACGGTGCGTGATAGCGCACCCGAAGCCACTCCTTCTCCATTTTCTCTTCCGGCGAGCCGGGCAGATTGCCAAACTTAAAGAACAGCGATGGCACGCCCTGCTTGATGAAACTGTACTGATCGCTGCGAATAAAGATGTTTCTCTCCGGTTCGCGATCCTTCTGCAACTCGACGCCGGCCGCCGCCGCAACGGCCTTCATCTGATCGCCCAGCGTGGATTCTTCGAGTCCGTACACCACCAGATATTTCAACGGATAAAGCGGCAGAAACATATCCATGTTGATGTCGGCTACAATGCTTTTCGCTTTCACTGTCGGGTGGGTGGCGAAATAGCGCGAACCTTGCAGCCCTTTTTCCTCGCCGGTCACCGCGAGGAAAAGAATAGAACGTTTGAGCTTCGTCTTGGATTGTTGCAAGTGCCGGGCGATTTCAAGAACCGAGGCGATGCCCGAAGCATCGTCCATCGCGCCGTTGTAGATGCTGTCGCCGCCGATCGGCTTACCCACGCCAATATGATCGAGATGGGCGCTGACGACCACGTATTCGTCCTTCAGCTTCGGGTCGGTGCCAGGCAAAATGCCCGCGACATTCTGCGACTCGGCCGCGGACTTCTTCACGGACACCTTCGATCGAATTCGCACCATGAGAGGAAACTTCGGCAAAGGTTGGCCCGAGCCGGCCGCGGCGAGAATTTCGCCGATGGAGTGCCCCGATCCAGCCAGGAGCTTGTCTGCGTTAGCCGCATTGAAGCTAACGCTCAACATCGCACCTGCCGGCTCATCTGCGGATGGATCGGCGGATGGATCGGAGGATGGATCTGCCAGGCTCATCGAGGGCATGAATCGCGACAGCGCGGCACGTTCCCAGGGAACATCCATGCTCTTCGGATTCGCAATCACCACCGTGCCCGCCGCACCCAGGGCGTGCAGATGCTTCCAGCGCTCCCCGGCGGACTGATAGTGCGACATCAACTCGCCCGGAATGCTCTTCGGACCGCCGCTGAGGTAGACCACGATTTTGCCCTTCACATCGAGCCCGCTCAACTCGTCGTACTTATGCTCAGGAACTGCAAAACCATAGCCGGCGAACACCGCCGCGCCTTCAAACGCCGGCGCGATGCCCGACCGCAACGAGAACGCCGCATCCTCGCCCAGTTTCAACCGCTGAACCTTGCCGTCGCGGATCAAATCCAGGGAGGAAGCAGGTTCGTCGATATGCGAGACGTCGAACTTCACGGGCTGAATATAGCCGGAGGCGCCTGCAGGTTTCAGCCCGCTGCGTTCAAACTCGCCGGCAACGTATTGCGCGGCTAATTTGTGACCGGCGCTGCCTGTGTCGCGGCCTTCCAGTTTGTCGCCGGCAAGGTACTGGATGTGCGCCCACCAACTGCGGCCTTCCGCCTGGTAGTCGACCGCCGCTGCGGCGGACATCATTGTCAGAATCGCCAGTCCGAGAATGGAGGCATTGTGTACGATTTTCATTGGATCAGTCCCTTATAGCGATTCGCGCTACTTGAGTTTTACTTCCAGCTCCGCCCATCGGGCGTAGAGCTGATCGGCAGCCTGCTGCGCTGCCTGGAGCTTTTCATAACTCTCCTGAAGCCGCTTGGGTGCGCGCATAATTTCGGGATCGTGCAGATTCCTCTGGTGGACGGCGAGATCCTGATCCGCCGCTTCGATCTGCGCTTCCATACTCTCCCACTCGCGGTTTTCCAGGTACGAAAGCCGCTTCTTCGAACTCGCCGGCGCGGCGGCGATTGCTTCGGGCTTAGCCGTCTTGGGCGATAGATCGGGCGCGCTGGACTTCACCTTCGATTGAGCCTCTTCCCACTGCGAATAGTCCGCGAAGAGGTCCGCGCCACCGTTGCCGTCGAGCCCCAGCACCAAGGTAGACACGCGGTCCAGCATGTAGCGGTCGTGGGTCACCAGCACCAGCGCTCCGGGGAAGTCGGAGAGGTTCTCTTCCAGCACTTCGAGGGTTGCGATATCCAGATCGTTAGTTGGTTCGTCGAGAAAAAGCAGGTCGGCGGGTTGCAGCATCAGGCGCGCGATCAGCACCCGCGCCCTTTCTCCGCCGGAGAGACGGCCGACAGCAACATCCAGTTGTTCGCTGTGAAAGAGAAAACGCTTCGCCCATCCGGCCACATGGATGGTGCGGTCCTTGTAGATGACCGAATCGCCGTATGGGCAGAGAGCGGTGCGCAACGGTTCATCGAGATTCAACTGTTCGCGGTTTTGATCGAAGTAGACCACGCGCAGGCCGTCGGCACGTTGCACGACGCCTCCATCGGGATCGAGTTCGCCGCCGAGAACCTTCAACAGCGTGGTTTTCCCGCTGCCATTCGCGCCGACCAGACCCAGGCGAATACCGGGCGAGAGCGTGCAGTTCAGTCCTTCAAATAGAATCCGGCCGCCCATGCTCTTCGACAGATTTTCGGCCACCAGCAACTTTTTGGTCTTGCGGTCGCTAGCGATGAACTCGACTTGCGTGATGCCCTTCGCCATGCGCTCGTTCAACTCGGCGAGTTCACCAATGTGCCGCCCGGCATCGCCAATGCGCGCCTTCGACTTCCGGGTCCGCGCTTTAGCGCCGCGGCGGAGCCACTCAATTTCCCGCTTCACGACGTTCGAAAGCGCTTCCTGCTGCTTCGATTGGGCGGCGAGGAAGTCTTCGCGGCGGATGAGAAATTCGCTGTAGCTTCCCTTGACGCGGAACAGGCCATCCGGATAGGTGCGGTTGATCTCCACCATGTCGCTGACGACATTCTCCAGAAAGTATCGATCGTGGCTGACGATCACGCTGGCGAAGGGCGCGGACCGGAGAAATTTTTCGAGCCAGAGAATTCCTTGCAAATCCAGATGGTTTGTCGGCTCGTCGAGAAGTACCAGATCCGGGCTGGCGATGACGGCCTGCGCGATGGCGAGGCGCTTGCGCCAACCTCCGGACAAAGACAGGGCCCGAACGGTTGGATCGCTAAATCCAAAGCGGCTTAGAGTGATTTCAACAATGGACTCGCGTTCATACTCTTCGAGATGCCGGCCAGCCAAAGCAGCTTCTAGAACGGCTGCGACGGTGATATCGGAGTCGAAAACAGGATCCTGCGGAACGTATCCGGTGGTCACCAGCTTACGGAGCGATACGCCCCCTGAATCCGGTGTTTGCACCCCGGCGAGGATCTGGATGAGGGTGGACTTACCGGCGCCGTTCGGCCCGATAAGGCCGATTCGCTCCCCATCCGAAATGGTCAGTGATATATTTTCAAATAGCGGGCGAGCGCCGAAAGTTTTGCTGATGGATTGGCAACTGATGAGCAGGGACATTGCGGGAAGGGGTCTTAAGAAAGCTGAACTCCCAGTTTAGCACCTGGAGGGGCCTTCACCCGAGGCCGGGCTTATGGTATTCTTCCTATGCGTCTTAGACGCATCTTAAGTTTTATAGAAAAGGAATTTGCAAATGAAAGAAACAGGTACAGTGAAGTGGTTTAACGCTGCGAAGGGCTTTGGTTTTATCCAGCGTGAGAATGGGGAAGATGTGTTTGTGCATTTCAGTGCTATTGAGGCTTCTGGCTATCGCTCACTCGATGAAGGCGCCAGGGTTCAGTTCACAGTGAAGAGCGGGCCAAAGGGGTTGCAAGCCGAGGACGTGGCTCCCGTTTAACCTACCGGAGCCGGCTTCGCGCCGGCTCCCTTAACCGTTAACTTAGAGTTTCACGAAGGACATCACTTGAAAAACATATTTGTGGGAAGCCTTAGCTTCAACGCTACGGACGACGATCTGAAGCAACTGTTCGGGCAGCATGGGACCGTGGAGCGCGCGAGTATTCTTATGGACCGCGAAACGGGCCGTTCGCGCGGTTTCGGATTCGTGGAAATGTCAAATGACAGTGAGGCCGATGCTGCGATCGCCGCTCTGAACGGAGCCAACCATCTGGGCCGTACAATCAACGTGAACGAAGCACGTCCGAAAGGGGAAGGCGGTGGTGGTCCTCGTGGTGGCGGTGGCGGTGGATACGGCGGCGGTGGTGGCGGTGGCGGCAGGCCAAGCGGTGGCGGTGGCGGTGGCCGCAAGGGCGGGCAGCAGGACGATTATCGCGGTCAGGCACGGCAACCTCGCGAACCGCGCTGGTAGGCTGAAGTTTGCGTTTTTCTAAGCGCGGGCGATCCTTTGGCGCCAGTTGGCCGCAATGAATGAGGAGCAGCCGACTCGCATGAAGGCGCCGCGCTGGGCGCAACGCTGGTAGCGAAAGTTCAAGCGTGGCCACCGAAAGCAAACCCATCGGCGTATCGGCGCAGCTCACGCGATGCCGCTTATTTCAGCGGTCGCACACACTCTCCTCGCTTTCGCCTCAACCACGTGCCAACATCCACCAGACTCATTTGATCACTTCATACCCAAGGCTCACCTGGTTAACCGGCCGAAAACCCTTCGCCTCATTCGCTCCATAAGAGTACTTGATCCGCACCCTCTGTTTCGCCGCGTCCGTCCCCGCGGGGCTTAAACCAGCCACACCCGCGAACTTCCGAACCGGCACTAACAAAGACACCTCCATATATCCTTCCAGCCGGTTGAACTTGCGGTTGCTCATATCCCTTTGGGAGGGCAAGAACCAACCGTGGCCGGCAAATTCCAGACTCAGGTCGTCCTTGTTGTAACCCGGCCCCGTCAGAATATGAATAGGCGTCCACAGGAACTGCCCTGCCAACCGCACAGCATTCGGGTCCTTGAATCGGGCGCGAGACGCCAAGTCCTGCTCGATACGCCGCTCATATTGACCTTCGAACGACCACTCTGGCGAAAAGGGCGCCCGCACCAGTCCGTTCCAAAAGACAGGCCGGCTCCACTTCCACGGAATCAGCCCTCGCACGCCCGCCGAGGTGATCGAAGAGACATTATCAAACGGCTGATCGTTCAATATTCTGGTACCGGCAACCCAGGGAACGAACCACCCTCCTGGAAGTCTGCCGGTCAGCCCGATCCGGTTATCCATCTTCGTGGAGACGTCTTTGCTAATGCTGGACAGGGTCTCTTTCAAGTCTACAAACATGCGCGCCCAGCCGAACGACTTCACATTCGGCGCCAACAACCGGAAGTCCAGATGGCCCACATCTCTGGTCTCGCCGTTCAAAAGCGTTTGCTTCGGCACCCAGGAAGGTTCCAGCATTGCCCCCAACCGGGAATAATGAGGGACAACTGCCGTGGTGCCCGTTGCCCCAGGCAAGGCTTTGAAATTGCCCTTCGCACAAGCATCCACAAATTGCTTAGTGGTTGGATGCTGCTCAGGGACGATCACAAAAAGCTCCAGTTCCTTGTCCGCCGGGACAGAGTGAGGCAGATTGAGGAACTTGGTGCTCCCCAGTGCATCCTCGTCGGCGACGAAAGTAATTTGTTGCTTCGTGTCCTTAGCGAAAAGCAGGAACCGCGCGGGATCGCGATCCCAACGCGCTCGGAAGCTGTCGGTTTGTAAGTTTCCGATAAGAACCCGGACGTAGATTGGCGATCGGCGGTCGGGCAACACCAGCCCCGGATAAAAATCCACCTTTTCGATGAAAAACTCCACTTCGAACTTCGGGTCGTTGCAGATGGCCGGCGCTGCGGCGTATGCGGCATCAAAACCACACGTCAGCGTCCACAGCGGAAAGATGGCGCGTAACCATTTGCTCATGCCGTCCTCGCCGCCTGCTTGTAGCAATTCTTCGCAGCCAGAGCGACCGTCGAAGGTCCAGTCAGCAGCGTTTCAAACCGTTCCCGGTTGGCGTCGCTGCTGGAGAAGAATTCCGTCGGCGAATTTGCATCTACAAAATCAAACAAGTCCTTCCGCGCCGATGGACTTGGAAACGCTTCGGACACCTGTAACGCCAGAAATTTCTTCATGGAAAGGTCGAACAATTCCGGCTTGCTGCCCACCGCCACCCGGCGGAATTCCGCTTGCACGATAAGGTCGCGATCAGTTGCCAGGAAGTCGACGAACTCGCGGAACGTGTCGAATTGAAAGGCCGCCTTCGGAATCGTTTGGTTAAACCGGCGCAGCAGCAGATCCGACAAATTATCCTGCTGTGGATCCGAAGGAATCACTGCTGCCGGCTTTTGCGCTTCGAACGCGCGGAGCGAAGGATCCGCCAGATGGCTCAGGTCCTCAACCCTGTCGTGAATAGCCATCAGGTAGGTAAACCAGTTCTCAAGGGGTGTTGGCATAATAGGGAATCTCCTGTACTCGGTGATAAGAGCGTAAAACGGCCGCCGGCCCGGCCAAGAAAAAATGTGGCTTTCTCAACTGATAAAAATGGGAGTGAATCGGGTCCAGCTACTGTATCGCGCCGTCTGCTGTCACGAAAGAAAAAGGGGAGCAGATCCCGCTGTACCCGGTGTCAGTCCGCCACTTGTACTGGTGAAGAGATCCCCGCTATTAGGAGGGCTATTCCGCCAAACACGGCCAAAACTCGAAAGTTGCGGATAGTCCCGGAATCATAGCGGGAGACCCGTTTCCCAAAACCGAGCCTGCCCAAACTTCCGGCATCCCCCAGCCTCTATCCAGAATGCTACGCTCCACAGTCCACGGCAGGGCGGTACCGGGAAATCGCTGGACGGTTGACCGGCGCCGTTCTGTCCGGCGTAACCGGCTATCAAGAACTCACCTACAATTGCTGCCGCATTGGCCGCCACGTTACCGGCAGTCCTGCGCGAACCTCGATTGGAGCCACAATGAAGCCGATACGATTGTAGCGGCGGATATGCGCGGACGGCTGCGCTAAATCCCGTACTTGACGTTTGATAATAATTATCGTTTAATAAAGACTGCAATGCAGTTTGACGCGGATCAGTTTCGTAGCCTGTGCGCGGAGCATGGGCTGGCGGTTACGCATCAACGCCAGGTAATTTATCAGGCGTTGATGTCGATGCACGATCATCCGAATCCGGAAGTGGTGTACGAAAAGGTCCGGAAGCGCATCCCTTCGATATCGCTGGCAACCGTTTACAAAAATATCAAGACCTTCGTGGACAGCGGATTACTGCGAGAGGTGAGTCTGCATCATGGCCCGGCGCGGCTGGAGACCAATCTGGACCCCCATCATCATCTTGTTTGCATCCAGTGCAAGACGATTGTGGATCTGGATGACGGCGATCTGGAACCGGTGCGGCTGAAGAAGAAACTGCCACGCGGGTTTTCCGTGCAGCGATATTCGGTGGAAGTAATCGGCCTGTGTAAGCACTGTTCCACCTAAAGTTCCACCCAAAGTTCCACCTAAAGTTCCACATAGAGTTCCGCACAAAGTTTGTGCGACTGATTTCAACCAGGTTCCATCCAAAGAAGAGGAGAGTAAACATGTTAGGTGTTGGAGAGAAGTTCCCCGCGTTTTCCGTGAAGGCAACCGTCAGCACGGACTTGAAGTCTGCGTTTGTAGACACAACCGAAGAAAGCTATCCCGGCAAGTGGAAAGTGTATTTCTTCTGGCCGAAAGATTTTACGTTTGTGTGCCCCACCGAGATTGCCGCGTTCGGGAAAGTGAATGGTGAATTCAAAGACCGTGACGCGCAGGTTCTGGGCGGCAGCACGGACTCCGAGTTCGTTCATCTGGCATGGCGCCAGCACCACGAAGACCTGAAGTCGCTTCCCTTCCCGATGCTGGCGGATGTAAAGCGGGATCTGTGCGGCGAACTCGGCATCCTCGATCCGAAAGAAGGAGTGGCCCAACGCGCTACCTTCATCGTGGATCCGCAGAATGTGATTCGTTTTGTTTCGGTGAACGATCTATCGGTCGGCCGGAATCCGCAGGAAGTATTGCGCGTGCTGGATGCGCTGCAGACCGATGAACTTTGCCCATGCAATTGGAAGAAGGGCGAAGAGACACTGGTTGCCGGTTAAGTATTTTGTTCCTTCCGGGCTGGTGTCCCGCCGGCCCGTTTCCTTTTCGTTATTCCCCATATGACACTTGAAGCCTTACTTGAATCCACGCCGTCCTACGCCAAAGATCTGAAGCTGAATCTGTCGAGCCTGTTGCGGCAAACCGAACTCACCGAACAACAGACCTGGGGAACCGCCCTTGCCTGCGCCCTCGCTTCGCGCAACATGAAATTGTATGAAACACTCTCCGCCGAGGCGAGTCGGCATCTTTCCCCGCAAGCAATGGAAGCGGCGAAAACCGCTGCCGCGTTGATGGGAATGAATAATATTTTCTACCGTTTCCTCCATTTAACGTCTAACAGCAAGTACGCGACTATTCCGGCGCGGCTGCGAATGAACGGCATCCGGACTCACGGCATTGATCACAACGACTTCGAGTTGTGGTGCACCGCTGTATCTGCAATGAATGGCTGTGGCGCGTGCGTCGAATCGCACCAGCAGGGTCTGGTGGATCGCGGCGTGGGCGAAGAGACAATTCTGGCGGCGGTCCGGATTGCCTCTGTGGTTCATGGCTTGGCTGGAGTTTTCGATGCGGAGGCTACTGCCTCCTAAGAAGACGGCTACAAGGAGATCACAGTGAGTAAAGAGAGCGGCCACAGCCGCCAGGACGTTATCAAGAAGCTGGGAGAATTGATCAAAGCAACCAAGGTTGGAATGTTGACCACGGTGGCGGATCAGGAAGGGACGCTTCGGAGCCGGCCGATGGCAACGCAGCAGGTGGAGTTCGACGGAGACCTGTGGTTTCTGACCAGCACCGGCGCAGCAATAGCAAATGAGATCGAAAGAGATCACCGGGTGAATGTCAGCTACGCGGATTCGAGCGAGAACCGCTACATCTCTGTTTCAGGCACGGCCCGCGTGCTGCGCGATCAAAAGAAAATCAAGTCCCTGTGGAGCCCTTGGAACAAAGTATGGTTTCCAAAAGGGGTGGACGATCCGTCCATTGCGTTGCTTCGAGTGCAGGTGGATAGCGCCGAATATTGGGACGGCCCTTCCAGCACAGTGGTGCAACTTGCCGGCTTTGTGAAGGCGTTAGCTACCGGCGAACCATTCAAAGGCGGAGAGCACGAAAAGATCTCGCTTTGAGGTCAGGCGCGCCCGGTCAACAGCGGATCGCGAACGCGGGCTGCCCTCTTCAGCAGCGGCTCATTCAGGAAATTCACGAAAGGTAACAGCAGCCGGATTCTTTTCAGAACTTCGGGTGCGAACCCGTCCGTGATCGCCAATTGTGGATCGAGCGCCGTCCGCAATAGCCACTGTTTTCGTTTCAGTAAATCGACGGCTTTGTGATCGGGATCGAAGCCTTTCGGCGCGCGCTGCAGCAGGTCTCCACGGAGATCGCCGAAGCAATCCCGCAATGGCTTCGATTTCAGGATCTTTGCAAAACGCGGGTGATGTTCCGCCATGTGCTGGCGCAGGGCAAGTAGTTCCGGCGGCGTCGGCATATACGACCCGCCGGCAACGACAGCCTCGGTTGCGGACAGCGAGACATAGAGCACGGCGCCTCCCTTCCTGTCGGCCTGTTGCTGCCAAAAGAGAGCTGAGGTGTTGGTTTTGTAGGGTGTCTTGTCGTGCGCAAACCGGGTATCGCGGTAGATGCGAAACATGGCCTTCTTCGACTCGGTGACAAAGGCAGGCGCGGCGGTGGCCAATTCCCGATTGACCGTTTCGATCAGTTCGAGCATCGCCGTCTTCACGTGCTCATCGTAGAGAGCTTTGCGCGGCTGGAACCAATCCCGGTCATTGTGCTTCTTAAGATCCCGTAGAAACTGCAGCGACTGCGCTGAGAAGAACGGCATCCCTCTATTTTGTGACAAGACGCGTCACAGTCTGATACAGTTTTTTTCATGAGTATGAAACCCAGCCGCAGATCCGTGGTTGCCGGCATTTTCACCGGCGCCGGCATGACCGCGTTCGCGCCGGCGCAGGCGCTGGCCCAAGCGAAAGGTAACAACGCACCCATCACACCGAAAGAAAAGCTCACCATCACCAGGCTGGAAACGTTTCTGGTGAAGCCGCGGTGGATGTTTCTGAAGATCCATACTAACGTCGGGATAGTTGGGCTTGGCGAACCAATCACGGAAGGCCGGGCGCTGACATGCCAGGCGGCCGTTAAGGAAATTGAGCCGTATTTGATCGGCAAGGACCCGCGCATGGTGACCCATCACTGGCAGGCGATCTACCGTCACGCGTTCTATCGAGGCGGGCCGATTCTTACCAGCGCGCTTAGCGGCATTGATCAGGCGTTGTGGGACATCAAGGGAAAAGCGCTGGGCGTTCCCGTTTACGAATTGTTGGGCGGCCCCACGCGCAACAAGGTTCGGGTTTACTCGCATGCGAACTCGCCGGCTCAGATCACGGCGGACTTAGCGAAAGGATTCACGGCGTTCAAAACCGGCCCCGCCAAGTGGAACGGCAAGCCTTCGCACTACGTCGAAACGCCGAAGGCGGTGCAATATGCGGTGGAGAAATTCGCCGAACTGCGCAAGACGGCGGGCGATGAATGCGATATCGGGATCGACTTTCACGGCGCCATCAGCCCCGCTACGGCGAAGCTGCTGATCAAGGGTCTGGAGCCCTATAGCCCGATGTTTGTGGAGGAGCCCTGCCAGGCACAGAATCACGATGTGATGGCGGAGATTGCGCGCGGCACTCATCTTCCCATCGCCACCGGCGAACGGGTCTTCACCAAGTGGGGCTTCCGCGAAGTGCTGGAGAAGAAGGCCGCCGTTATTTTGCAGCCCGATCTCTGCCACGCCGGAGGCATCACCGAAGTACGTTTGATTGCGGGTATGGCCGAAGCGTATTACGCCACCATCGCCCCGCACAATCCGCTGGGGCCCATTTCGCTTGCCGCCGGAGTGCAGATTGCCGCGTCGATTCCGAACTTCCTCTGCCAGGAACAGGTGAGCCTGGGCGAGGGATATATCAAGCAGCCGTTCACGGTAAGCAAGGGGTATCTGGCGCTGCCGACCGGGCCGGGGCTGGGCATTGAACTCGACGAGAACGCAATGGCGGACAAGATCGGCCACGATTGGAAAAACCAGGAATCGTACGATGCCGACGATGGCAGCGTAGTGGATTGGTAGAGTCGATTGGTAAGATCAAAGTAATGAGTCAAAAGTCTATTCTTTCCAGGATCATCGAGATCGGCGTGGTGCCCGTGGTCCGCACCACATCCGCCGAGGCAGCGATCAAGTCCATTGAGGCCATCCACCGCGGTGGCATTCTTGTTGCCGAGATTACGATGACGGTGCCCGGCGCAATCCGGGCGCTGGAAAAGATTGCCGATCAGTTTGGCGATAAGATCATCCTCGGCGCCGGCACGGTTCTGGACCCCGAAACGGCGCGGGCGTGCATGCTGGCGGGCGCGCAGTTTTTCGTGACGCCGAATCTCAATCTGGCAACCATCGAGATGGCCAAGCGCTATTCGAAGGCGATTTTCCCGGGCGCACTCACGCCCACCGAAGTTCTGGCGGCCTGGCAGGCGGGCGCGGACGCTGTAAAGGTGTTTCCGTGCGGTGCGATGGGCGGGGCGAAGTACATTAAGGCGCTGCGCGGACCATTCCCGCAGATCGAAATGATTCCTACCGGTGGCGTGAATCTGGAGACAACCGGCGATTTTCTGAAAGCCGGTGCGTGCGCCGTGGCGGTTGGCGGGGAATTGATTGACCCGAAGAGCATCCAGGAAGGAAAGTACGAAGTGTTTGAGGAGCGGGCGAAGCAATATCTGGCGGCTGTCCGGAAAGCTCGGGCGGAGATCAACGCCGGGTAAGCTGGTACACTTTAGAATCAGTTATGGCGCTCAGCAAAGATCTTCTGGAAATATTGGTGTGCCCGCTCTGCAAGGCTTCGCTCGACTTGAGGCCGGACCAAAGCGGGCTGAAATGCACCCAGTGCAAGAGAGTTTACCCAATCCGGGACGACATCCCAGTGATGTTGATCGACGAAGCGAAGATCGAAGAGTAGCTGGAAAGCCGGGGCATGGAAAATGCGTTTGAGCGGCTCGCTTCCGGATCGCGGGTCGCCATCATCCGACTGCGTTCCCTGGGCGACTGCGTACTCACCACACCGGCACTGTCGATCCTGAAACAAAGCCGGCCCGATCTGCAATTGGCGGTGGTGGTGGAGGACCGGTT
>JANYCV010000074.1 GCA_025360145.1 Acidobacteriaceae bacterium | reverse complement strand
AATGGAATTTCAGATGAGAATTGTTCTCGGGCAGATCAACAGCACTGTAGGCGACCTGCCGGGGAATGTCCGCTTGATGGTAGACGCGGCCCGGCGGGCTGCCGCGCGCCACGCCGGTATCATCGCGTTTCCCGAGCTTTCCCTCACCGGGTACCCTCCGCGGGATTTAGTGGAGAAGGAAAGTTTCCTGGTGCGCACTGCGCAGAGTCTGGACGAACTGGCAGCCGCGACGGCGGATCTCGACCTGGCCATCATCGCCGGATACGTCAGCCGCTCGCGAGTGAGCACAGGCAAACAAGCGGTGAACAGTGCCGCTATTATCCAACACGGAAAGATCATCTTCCGGCAGGACAAGATGCTGCTGCCCACCTACGACGTCTTCGACGAGGGACGCTACTTCCTTCCAGCCGACCAACAATCCATCTGCACGTTGGGGGGCACGCGAATCGCGGTGACCATTTGCGAAGATGCGTGGAACGATAAACAGTTCTGGGAACGGCCGCTCTATCAACGCGATCCGGTGGAAGAACTGGTTCAATCGGGCGCGCAGATCCTGATCAGCATCAACGCTTCGCCCTATCACATGGGGAAACGCGAATTGCGGCGCGAACTGTTTCAAGCCACGGCACAACGGTACAAAATCCCGGTGGCCTATGTGAATCAGGTGGGCGGCAACGATCATCTGGTCTTCGATGGCAGCAGCTTCGCCATGGATGCGGCGGGAAATGTGATCGCCTCGGCGGCCTCGTTTGAAGACGACCTGGTGCTGGTGGACACCGTTACAGGAGAAGGCGATCAGCACCAGAATTTGCACCAGGAATGCGAAGCGGTCTACCAGGCGCTGGTGGCCGGCACGCGCGATTATATTCGCAAGTGCGGTTTCCGCAAGGTGCTCATCGGACTCAGCGGCGGCATCGATTCGTCGCTAACGGCGGCCATCGCGGTGGATGCCGTAGGAAGAGAAAACGTCACCGGCGTGGGAATGCCGGGCCCCTACTCGTCGGAGGGCAGCGTGACGGACGCACGCGCGATGGCGGATAGTCTTGGCATCCGCTTTGAGATCGCAACCATCACCAGCGTCTACGACCGGTTCCTCGATGTATTGCAGCCTCTGTTCCGCGGCGCAGCGGCCGATGTTACCGAGGAGAATCTGCAGTCGCGGCTGCGGGGCATGACGCTGATGGCACTTTCAAATAAGACCGGCGCGATGGTACTTACCACCGGAAACAAGAGTGAACTCGCGGTGGGATACTGCACGCTTTACGGCGATATGTGCGGAGGGCTGGCGGTGATCAGCGACGTTCCGAAAACGTTGGTCTACGAACTGTCCCGCGTAGCCAATAAGCGGCACAATAATGCCATTCCAGAAAGTGTTTTCACCAAGCCTCCGTCCGCCGAGTTACGGGCCGATCAGAAGGACACCGATTCCCTGCCCGAGTACGACGTGCTCGATCGCATACTGAAGGGATACGTGGAAGATACGCAATCGCCTCAGCAGATCGCCGATGAATTGAACGTGAACGTCGATCTGGTCCGCGACATCATCAACAAAGTGGATCGCAACGAATACAAACGCCAGCAGGCCGCGCCTGGCTTGAAGGTCACCACCAAAGCATTTGGAATGGGACGGCGCTTTCCTATCGCGCAAAGGTTCTCTGAATGAAAATTTTCGCGCTCCTGTCAGTCCTCGCGCTGGCCGCGTGCCTGTCCTCTGAAACTCCGCCCAAAGAACAGGTTGGCCCGCATCCCAATGGCGGGTTTCTATTGAATAGTGGTTGGCGCGTACAACCTGCGGGCCGGCAAGTGGCTCTGGGCAACTTCCCCATGTCCTCGGCATTGTCGCCAGACAGAAAGTTTCTGCTGATCTTGAATGCCGGTTACATGCCGCCGGGCATTAGCGTGCTGGATGCGGCCACCGCGCAGGAGATCGGCCGGACACCGGTGCAGGACGGCTGGCTGGGTCTTACATTTTCGCCGAACGGTAAATTCGTTTACGTGGGCGGCGGCTCGCGCGCGTGCGTTTACGAATTCTCCTTCGCGCCGGACGGAAAGATGGCACTCACGCGAACATTCGCCATCGTGCCGGAGGCGGACCGCAAGCCATCGGATTTCGTGGGCGATGTGGCGGTGAGTCCGGACGGACGGCTGATCTATGCCGCCAGTCTTTTTCAAGATGCGATTCACGTCATCAATCCGCAATCCGGCCGTGTGATTGAAAAATTTCCCACCGGACGCAGACCGTACCGGATTCTGTTTCATCCCGACGGCAAGACGTATTTCGTTTCCAGTTGGGTGGATGGAACGGTGTATCATCACCGCGCCGATACCGGGGAGAAGTTGGGATTTGTACGAATGGGGCAGCATCCCACGGACATGGTGTGGCGCGACCGCAAGAAAGAAGAACAAGGTGAAGAGCAGGCGCAATGGGCAGGACGTCTTTTTGTCTCCGCCGCGAATACGAACAACGTTTACGTCATTGGCGTCTCCGAATCGAAAGAATTGCGGATGATTGAGACCATCAATATCGCGATGACGCCGCGGCATCCTCTGGGCATGACTCCCACTGCGTTGGCACTAAATGCGGACCAGAGTCAGCTCTACATAGTATGTTCAGATGCGAACGCAGTGGCGGTGGCCGATGTTTCCGAAGCACGCAGCCGCGTAGTGGGCTTCGTGCCCACCGGTTGGTATCCGACGGCGGTACGCTCCATGGCTGATGGACGCCTGGTTATCCTGAATGGCCGGGGCGCGCGGAGCTACCCGAATCCAAAGGGGCCGAACCCCAGCAAGCGCACTGCGGCCGTGCATCTAGGCGGGACTTCCATCGAATATGTGGGCAGCATTCAGACGGGCTCGGCATCTATCGTAAACCCCTTCAATGAGGATCAGCTACGCCAGTACACCAAGGCCGTCCTGCTGAACTCGCCTTTCCGCGACGAGTTCATGGATGGTGTCAACACAGGCCCGGGCAATCCGGTTCCTTCGCACCCCGGCGACCTGACGCCGATTGAACATGTTATCTACGTGGTGAAAGAGAATCGCACTTACGATCAGGTCTTGGGCGACGTTGGAAAGGGCAACAGCGAGCCGTCGCTGGTTCTGTTTGGCGAACAGGTGACGCCGAACCATCACAAGCTGGCGCGGGAATTCGTGCTGTTCGACAACTTCTATGTGAACGCCGACGTCAGTGCCGATGGACACAGTTGGTCGGCCGCCGCGATTGCGAACGATTACGTGCAGAAGATGTGGCCGAACAGTTACGGAGGCCGTCGCAAGCTTTACGACTACGAAGGCACGGAAGCCGCCACGCGGCCGCCCGCGGGCTACATCTGGACCAATGCAGCCTCGGCCGGTATTTCTATGCGCAACTACGGTTGGTGGACAGCGAATGTGACGCCAGCGCCCGCCGCGGGCGCTCCCCAAGTGGCCCGCGTAAACGACGATACACTGGCCCGCTATACGAATATGGCCTATCGCGGATTCGATCTGGAGTACCCGGACGCGGAGCGCGCCAAAGTCTTCATCAAGGAACTGGGAGAGTTTGAAGCACAAAACAAAATGCCGAAGCTGATCTTCATGCGGCTCGGCAACGACCATACTCACGGAGCGGCGGCGGGCAAGCTGAATCCGCTCTCGATGGCCGCCGATAACGACTACGCGCTCGGCATGATTGTGGAAGCTGTTTCGAAGAGCAAGTTCTGGGCAAGCACCGCGATCTTCGTTTTGGAAGACGATGCACAGAATGGACCGGACCATGTGGACTCTCATCGCTCACCGGCGTTTGTGATTTCGCCGTACACACACCGCGGCATCGTCGACAGCAACATGTACAACACCACTTCCATGCTGCGAACCATGGAGCTGATTGTGGGGCTGCGGCCGATGACGCACTTCGACGCGGGCTCGCGGCCCATGTCGGCTGCCTTCGCTACAGCGCCGAACAGCGCACCGTACACCGCGGAAAAACCGCGGATCGCTTTGGACCAACGAAATCCATCTGCAACGGCGGCCGCCGCGCGCTCAAACAGAATGGACTTCAGCCAGGCCGACCAGGTAGACGACGATGAGCTGAACGACATCCTCTGGCGCAGCATCCGGAAATCGGAACCCCCGGTTCCTGTACGGAGTTTCTTCTCCAACTAAAAGGATTCATGCAGCACATCTACCTCTGCTTTGTCTGGCACATGCACCAGCCGTTTTATAAAGACTTGGTTTCGGGCGAGTATCGACTCCCGTGGACCCGCATGCATGGTTTGAAGGATTACTACGGCATGGTGAAAGTGTTGGAGGATTTTCCCACCGTTCACCAGACTTTCAATCTGGTGCCGTCCATGATGGTGCAGATTGAGGATTATGCAACGGGGAACGCACACGATGCGTTTCTGCGAGCAGCGCTCAAACCAGCCGAGGATCTCTCCGAGAGCGAACAGTCGTTCATACTGCAATATTTCTTTCAGGCGAATCTGGCGCGGATGATCTACAGGTATCCGCGCTATGGCGAGTTGTACAACCTTTGGCAATCGGCCGGAAAGAATATCGCCAGAGCGCGCCAGAGTTTTGGCGTACAAGGCTTCCGCGATCTGCAGGTGCTTTCCCAACTGGCCTGGTTTGACGAAGAATTTCTCACCAAGGATCCGTACATCCGCGGGCTTGTGGCGAAGGGCCGCGATTATTCGATCGAAGACCAACAGATGTTGGGCCGCAAGCAAACGGAGGTGATGGGCATGGTGTTGCCCGTCTACGCCGAGTTCGCCGCAAAGGGACAAATCGAAGTTTCCACCACGCCGTTTTATCATCCGATTCTCCCGCTGCTTTGCGATTCCAATATCGCGGAGATTTCGCATCCATACGTTTCACTCCCATCCCGCTTTCAGTATCCGAACGATGCGCGGAATCAGTTGAAACGCTCGCGCGAGTACATGCAGCAGAAGCTGGGAAGCCCCGCCGCCGGGCTCTGGCCTTCGGAAGGCTCGGTGTCGGACGAAGTGTTCCATCTGGCCGCGGAGAGCGGTTTTCGCTGGGTGGCCACCGACAACGGCGTGCTGGGCCGCACCCTGCACCACGGCGCGGATGCGAATCTTACCTATCGTCCGTACCTGTGGTCACAGGGCGATCATCAAATGCACGTGATTTTTCGGGATCATTACCTTAGCGATCTCATCGGTTTCGTTTACGCGAGAATGGGTGCGGCGGAAGCAGCGAACCATTTTCTGGATCGTATCCGCGAGAATTGCCATGGTATTATTTCCAGCGGCCGGGATGCACTGGTGCCCATCATCCTCGATGGCGAAAACGCCTGGGAATACTACGAAGAAAGTGGCCGCCCGTTTCTACGAGAGCTCTATCGCCGCATTGCCGACGATCCCCGGATAAGCGCACTCACCGTGTCTGAAGCGCTCGCGAAAGTTGAGCCGCACAAGATCGATCACATCTTCCCCGGTTCCTGGATCAACGCGAACTTCGACATCTGGATTGGCGCGGAAGAAGATAATAGAGCATGGGAATATCTGCTGCGCGCGCGGCAGGCCTATGACAAATTCATGGATTCGCCGGAGGCGGCATCCGTTCCTGAGGAACGTAAACTTCTTGCCTACGAAGAGCTGTTGATTGCCGAAGGCAGCGATTGGTGCTGGTGGTATGGCCCGGAACACGATTCGGCCAATCGTCCGGAGTTCGACCAACTGTTTCGCGATCACCTTGCAAACGTTTATCTCGCGCTGCGTCTGCCTCCGCCCGAAGAACTCTCGCGGCCGATTCTCAAGATTTCCGTTAATGAGTTTAACCAGGTGCCCAGCGGTCCGATTCGCCCGAACATCGATGGCGAAGTGACATCGTACTTCGAATGGTTGGGGGCAGGAATCTACAGGGTAAATGGACGTTCCGGAGCGATGCACGGGCAGCGCTTTTTCATCAGTGAGCTGCATTACGGCAGCGACGGGCATAACCTGTTTCTGCGGCTTGACTTTGTGGAGAACAGCATTTCCACTCTTGAAGGAACGGAACTTCGGATCAATGTGCAGACGGCTGAGACATCCCATTCGTTCACCACGGCACTGACGCAGAAGCAGGAAGGCGTGGAAGCGGCCCAGGGTAAGATTTGTGAGTTGCGTCTTGCGCTGGCTGCGATGGGAATTCCGGCTGGCCACGCAGTGAAGTTTCAGCTTTCGCTGTGGCAGGCAGGCTTACCAATGGACGCACTGCCGCCGCAGGGCTGGATCGAATTCTCCACCGCCGAACCGGCCGATTGGGCGATCTGATTTGCGGACAAACTTGATGTGCTCCACGCGCTGATCGGTCTGCCGCAATGCCCGTCGTCACCCCGAAGATCGCCGCCGCTGCAGCGCCCCCGGACGCATACAAACATCCAGGCTACGGTGCAGCGGCGTTTTTCGCGGGCAGTGACGGCCTGACTTAAAAGGGCCGGGTTCCGCGAAGGCCGCTTCCGAAAAATAGAACGCTGCTACTTTCTAGCGGAATACTTGATCAACTTTTCAATCAGCGGCGCGGCCGCGGTGGGCGTCGCAAACTTCCCGGCCACGATATCCACATTCTCCACCTTCTTACCGTAGAGTTCCGCGTTCGCATCCAGATCCGGCCGCAGCGTAGCGCCATTCAATGCGATCCCCGCGAACAGCCCGCGCGAGCGGGACCACGTCAATATCTCAGCCCGCATCGCCGCGTCCGTTTCCGCCGAAGACGTTCGGCCCACCGGACCTGCTGCCACCGTGGCATCGGCGCCCAGCGTAAACTTGCTGGACAATAGCTTTTCCGCGCCGCGCGGATTCAGCACCAGCATAATTACATCCACTTCCGAGCCGCCAATCTGAAAACCGACGCTCCCGCCTTCCACGCGAATCGCGCCTGGCGCGGTCCAGCCAATGTTGTCTTTGCCGCGGCAGGAAAGAAATCCCTTTCCGAACTTCGCTCCGATGATGAAAGCACCCTTCTTCAATCCCGGCACAATCACAATACATTGTGCCTTGTTCAGCAAGTCCTGCGGGATCGACTTGTCGCCGGCATCCATCACTTCCTGGAGCACCGTTACAGACTCTTTCAATCGTTTTGCCGCTGCATCTTCCTTGCCGTACATCAAACCCGTCTGCATCAGGGCAGACACACAGAGCATCGAGAGACCGCGCAACTGGAAATTTGTCATCCCCTTGATTTTACTCGCATTCGCGTTAGAACGTATAGCGCAGCCCGAGTTGGATGCGCCTGTTCTGCGCTTCATTGGCGCCTTCATTCGGGAATGACGATGAATTGTAAGTCCCGTCCGGAATGCCCCAATCGCGCGTGTTTGCCGCATTGAAGAAGTTCGCATGAATCTGGAACGTATGTCCCTCGCGAACCCGGGTGTTTTTGATCAAACCGAAGTCGAGGGGGTTGATGCCGTCCGCACGAAGAATGCCGCGGCCCGCATTACCGATAGGATTCGAAGCCGTCACCCCTCGGAAAAGACTTCCGCCGCCGGCCGTCTGAATCTGCCGCACCGTCATTCTGGAGAGATCGAGCGATGTGTTCAGGAACGGCCGGATGGACGTCCCCACCCGATTGCCAGTGATTACCCCCCCGGATCGCTGCGGCAGGCGGGCAAGAGTGAGAACCGGAACGTTCCCTCCGCCGACGACGTTTCCACTTTGGTTGCGTTCGTATCCAGCGTCTTAGCTTCGACTTTCGCATCGGGAATTGCCGCGCGGGTGGAGTCTTGGATCGTGCCGGGAATATCGCCCGTGGTGGATTAGGCAGAAACAGTGATAGCGGAGACCGCGAGAAGCGCGAGCAAGCGAACGATATTCATTGATACTTCCCCATTAGAAGGAAGCTGCTTTGTTCAGGTAAGGCTCAAACGCCAGCCGAATGGCCCGAGGATCGCATAAAGGTGATCCGGCGTTTTCACCGTGAAGTGGGTCTTCCAGGAAGGACTACAATACTCTTATGAAGCGATTCTTCGCGCTTACTTTTCTGATCTGCACCGTTCTAATCGCTTCGCGAACCGATTACCTCAACGCGAAGCGCAAGTTTCAAGCCATCGAGAAGTATCAGGTAAAGCCGGGCAGCCGGGTGCCCATTTCTTCCACGGAGCTGAACGCTTATGTGCAGGCGGAGCTGCTGGAAGCGGTTCCACAAGGCGTCCGCGACCCGAGGATTGATCTGGAGGCTAATAACATAGCCACCGGACGGGCGATGATCAATTTCTTGAAAGTTCAGAATGGCAGGAATGCGGACCCTGGGTGGCTGATGAAGCGACTGCTCGATGGCGAGCATGAGGTAGTGGTGACAGCCAAAATCAGTTCCGGCGCCGGCAAGGCTACGGTGTTTCTGCAGCGGGTGGAGTTGGGGGGCATCCCTATTGAAGGAGGGGCGCTCGATTTTCTGATCGAGAATTACCTGCTGCCGAATTATCCGAACGCGAAGATCAATCGCCCGTTCGATTTGAAATACCGGATGGACCGTTTAGAGGTCAGTCCCGGTATCGCCTACGTCGTCATGCAGAAGTAATAATTTGCTGTGCCACTTGTTTTGCCATTCGAATGCAGTCTGGTATTCCGATTCCGTAATACGCGTTCCCAACAAGATGCAGTCCCGGGAAGTCTTTGAGCATATCTTCGATCAATTGAACGCGGGCGGCGTGGCCGACGGTGTATTGCGGCATGGAGCCGGGCCAGGGAATCACCCGCTCCAGAATGGGGGCAGCGGTGATGCCCATCTTTTCTTGCAGCTCCGGCAGCACGTCCTTTACATCGCCATTCACGAAGCACCGAAGTAGCACCTTATCGGCAGGGACGCGATGGTCGAATTTGGTTCCCACCCAGGTGCAGGCAGCGATGCTTTTGCGTTCCTTCTTCGGCACTAGAAAGCCGAAACCGTTGAGGGGGTGCGCGATTTCGCGCTTGTTGAACAGCAGGGCGACCACCGTGGATGAGCTGTACGTCATTGGTGGAAACAGATTGGGCAGGACAAGTTCAGGCTTACAGGCGACAACAAGTTGGTTGGCTTCGATCCAATCGCCATCGACACGAATGCGATAGCCTTGCTCTATCTTCTCTACTGTGCCTTGGATAATCTCAGCTTGCGTGCGGAGCTTGAGCTGCGAAATCAATTGACCGAAGCCCAGTCTCAGTGTGCCGAACAGCGGCGGCGAGGCTGGCGTTACTTTCATTGCGCCACGCGAAACGCTGCCGTATTGCGATTCCCATTCGACGAAGCGAGGGAGAACGCTGGCCGCGCTGAGCTGGGTGACATCGCCGCCGTAGACGCCGGCTAGAAGAGGCTCGGCGAGGAAGTCCACTACTTCCTGACCGTAGTGATCCTTTACGAAGTCGGCTACGGAGCGGTCTTCCTGTTGTTTGGGGGGGCGGCGCGCGATTTCGGCCAACATACGGAGCTTGCTGCCCCAGCCCAGCAGCGGTGTTCGCATCACCGGACCGAAACGAGTGGGGACCATTAAGGTGAGGCCTTCCGGCATTTTGATTAGCCGGCCGCCGCGCCATATATAGGTGGCGCGAAGATGATCGTTCGAGCCGATGATCTGGTCGCCGATGCCTAGCTCTTCGATTAATTCGCGCGCCCAGGGCTTGGAGTTGATGAAGCTGTCGGGACCTCGCTCAATCACGCAGCCTTCGACGATTTCCGTTTGCAGGAAGCCGCCC
>JANYCV010000065.1 GCA_025360145.1 Acidobacteriaceae bacterium | reverse complement strand
GCTTCACCACATTCTCCGCGCTGGACTTCAGCGTGGGGCGAGTTACCTGGCCCGTCAACGTGATGTGCCCGCCGTTTACCTGGAACGAAAGGTCGTCAAAAATGTTGTAGTACGGCAGCATCACTAATTCATGCCGCACTGCTTTCTCCATGCTCGTCTGAGGGACCGTGAACTTGTCGCCCACGGAAGCCCGCACCAGCGCCGGCGCTGCAAAAATCACACCAGCCAAAGCCAACGTCCACTTTCCATTTGTTATTTTCATAACCAGCTCCTTGCACTACTTGAGATGGCTGAGCGAGAAGCCCGGTTTCACCATTTACGGATCTTTACAACTCATTTACATTTCGGTTTGTACGGGGCGGGAAGTACGTTCCACTAGATCGGGAGAAATCAGATCCGGAGCCGATGTTGCCCCTTTCTCTTTGATGCGCCGGGCGGTCACCAGGATCCGGGATTCCAGCGTGCCCGCTGCTTTGTTGTAGGATTCCACGGCTCGATCCAGGTTCGCGCCGGCTCTGCTGAAGTGCTCCAGAAAGACTCGCAGGCGGTCGTGAATTTCACTTCCGAGAGCGCTGATTTCTTTCGCATTTTCGGCAACCTGTTCCTGGCGCCATCCATAGGCGACTGCTTTCAGCAGCGCGATTAAAGTCGTCGGCGTTGCAAGAATCACGCGCTGATTCACGCCATACTCAATGAGTCCGCCATCCTGTTCGAGCGCCGCGCTGAAGAACGCTTCGCCGGGCAGAAACGCCACCACGAACTCCGGCGCATTCTCAAACTGCGCCCAGTATTCCTTTCTCGATAGCCGGGCGATGTGCGTGCGGATTTGCGTTGCGTGCTGCGCCAGTTTACTGATCCGCGTGGATTCGTCGGCCGCCTCGGTTGCGTCCAGATAGGCGGCGAGCGATACCTTGGAATCCACTACAATACGCCGGTCGTTAGGAAGATGGATCACCATATCGGGCCGCAGGCGGCCGTCTTCCGCAACGACAGTGTGCTGCTCCTCAAAGTCGCAATGCTCAATCATGCCGGCCATTTCCACCACGCGGCGCAGTTGCATTTCTCCCCACCGGCCCCGGGTGGCCGGAGCGCGAAGAGCACGCACCAGGTTCGCGGTCTCGGCGTGGAGTTGCGATTGCGAAATTGCCAGCGATTTTACTTGATCGGTCAGCAGCGTGTACGCCGATTCGCGTGCAATTTCGATCTGTTGCATTCTTGCGCCGGCAATGGCGAGCGACTCTTTCAGCGGTTTCAGCGTCAAGTCCGCGAGTCCCAGAAACGCCTGATTGTTGGAGTGCAATGCATCCGATGAAAGCGCCTTGAACGCGTCGGACAGTTTCTGCTGCGCTTCGTTTAGCAGCGCGAGTTTCTCCGCCGCGGCCGCGGCCGACGCCTTCAGCCGTTCCTTGAGGACGGCATTGCGAACGAACAGGAACACGGAAATTCCAGCGAAGAGGACGGCCAACAGAGTTGCATCGAACATAGACGCGTCAGTATAACCCGGCGGAGGGCTAATTGGCGCGCGTAGTGAGGAAAGCGCGGACCAGGAATGCGGCCATCTGACCGCGCGTGGTTGGCTGGTCCGCGCAGTAGCTGGCGCTGGAGCAGCCCGAAGTGATGCCCAGGTCGCGCAGTTTCTGGATGTAGGAAAACCACGGATCCGACGGCGCCACATCTTGAAAGTACGGCATGCTTCCGTACTCAAAATCGTCTCCTGTCAAAGCCCGGACAATAAAAACCGCCATCTGGCCGCGCGTCACCGGCGCATCCGGACAGTACAGCACGGGCTTCGCGGAACAGCCGGAAGTGAGGCCAAGCTCTTTCATTTTTTGGATGTGCTTGAAGAAGGGATGCGTGGCGGGCACGTCTTCAAAGTATGGTGTGGAGGAGTAGGGAAACGTATCGCCTCCCGTCAACGCACGTGTCAGGAACACCGCCATCTGACCGCGCGTGGTCAGGCCGTCCGGGCAGTATTGCGCAGGCATGGCGACACAGCCCGCCGTGATTTGCGCGGCCGCCAACGTCTTCACGTAGTCAAAGAATGGATGCGACACAAGTACGTCGACGTACTTCGGCACCGGGATTTGCATCCCCTGTTGAAGGATATAAAACGCCCGGTTCGCAACGGTGATGGTCGCAGTTCGTGTTTCTGTGCCGGAATTGATCCCGATGGTAAATGGAACCAGCCTGGTTCCCGATCCCGCGGGAGTGCCTACGCCGACCCAATCGGTACTCGCTACAGCAGGAAAGTTGCAATCGGCCGCGTGGCTGTTGACGATGAGCGTACCGGCGCCACCGAACGCGCCGAACTGTCCGGACGTGACTGGAAACGACACATCGCAGCGCGGCAGATTCAAGATGTAGGCATGGCTTGTACCGCTGAATAAGCCTTCACCGGTTATCTGGCCAACGTTATTGATGGACCACGCTGTCTTGATCTGCCAGCCCGAATTAGGCGGCAGCAGGCCGTTCAAATCAGTGGCGGTTCCGCCCGGTGAGTAGACGTAGACGTTGGTCGCTCCGGCGGACGAGTACACGCCGACTACCTGGCCCAGGCTGTTGATGGACTTTGCGTCGCTGATCACGTCATCGAGTCCTGGAACCCGCCCCAATCCCGTGCGCGGCGTATAAACGGCGGCGTGGCCCGCCCATTGCCCGGCAACGTGCCCCAGCGAGTTGATGGCGTTCCCGCTGCTGTCCAGCCCTTGCCCCAGGTCCACCAATGCCTTGCCTGGGTTGTACAGAAACGCTCTGGGCTTCGTGGCCCCGGCCGTGTAACTCCAACCAGTGACCTGTCCTGCGTTGTTGATTGAGGTTCCCGAAGAATATTGCCCGCCAGGAAGCACCCCGAGATCGATCAACGCTGTACCAGGACGGACGAACGCGTGCGACTTGCCGTCTATCAAACTGCCCCATCCGGTGATTTGGCCCCCACTATTTATGCCAAGAGCCTCGCTCATTCCTCCGCCGAGTGTGCCGAGTGTCGTGAGAGTGGGCGATGCTCCGTCCCACACAAACGCCACCGGAAGGTTGTGAGTCTGCGGATCGATAGATCCAACTATCGCGCCCTTCGCGTTAATGGCGTAACCATAGCTGGTGGCGCTGGTGAAAGTAGTGTAGAAATTCAGGTCGCTCATCACCAAGCCGGCGGGCTTGATAAATGCGTGCTTGTCTGTGATGCCGGTGGGCGTGGAATAGCCTGTTACTTGCCCCCGATTATTGATTGCCAGCCCAGCCGACGCGCCGCCGAGCGAGCCGAGGTCCTGCACGGTAACGGTCTGCGCTGTGGCGGCAATTGCGAGAACCGTCCCCAGTATCACTGCAGTGCGAATCACGCAATGTAGTGGCTCCGGCGCCGAAATCTTCTCACCAGAAAGTTGGTTCGGTTTGACAGGCCGGGTCGATTGGCGTACGGTTAGGGGTATCGGTATGACTAGCAAAATCACCACCGCCATGGCCCAGACTCAGTTCGACCAAATCATGGACCGCGCCGTGGAACATAACGACCGTTTCCTGGTGGAGCGCGATGACGAATCGGCTGTGCTCATCCTCAGTGTCGCCGATTTTGTGCGCACATTGGCCCCGCCGCCGGACTGGCTGAAGGACATCCAGGACGATGCCAAGCGCAAGGGACTTGACAAGCTCACGATGGAAGAAATCGATGCCGAGATTTCCGCTGTCCGACGCGAGCGCCGTGAACGCCAAGCGCAATCCGGCGGATGACCAGGGTTGTGATCGATACCAACATTCTCGTTTCGGCGCTGCTGTAACCGCTTGGACTACCGTCTCAAGTATTCTTGCTGGCGGCTGCGGGTTTGATTGAGTTATTTGTCAGTGAGGAGATCTACGCCGAATACGAAGAAGTGATCCGCCGCCCCCGCTTGAAGCGCCACGCCGACGCAATCGAAGGAGTGCTACGAACGATCC
>JANYCV010000048.1 GCA_025360145.1 Acidobacteriaceae bacterium | reverse complement strand
GATGGTCGCCGTCGCGATTTCAAACTCCGTGCGCTTGAGGGTGGCCTCGGACTGCGCTCTCGATGCTTCCGCAATGCCGGTGTTCGCCCGCCGGAGGCCGAAATCAAAAGGTTCCCACCGGACCAAGCCTCCTACTGCGCTGCCCCATGCGGAGTCCAAGTTGTTTGTGCCCAGAACCGGGCCGGAGATGGAAGGGAGCGTGCTTTGCGGAAACAACATCCCGAAGACGTTGTTTCTTGTCGCACGGTTCGCCTGCGCAAAGGTGTCCACGCGTGGCAGATAAGCGGTTCGCGCCAGACGAATCCCCGCTGCCGCCACGTTGAGCTGCTCTTGAGAAACCCGGATAGCCGGATAATTCTTCGCGGCCGCTTCCACGGCCTGGGTCAGCGTCAACGGGTCAGCGAATAGCAACCTAGTGCCCATCATGACTGCCACTGCGCAAAGGCTTGGCTTGTTCCGCAATCCTACTCGCCTTCCATTAGTTCGTGAAACAGTTCACGCACTTTTTTCTTTGCCGCCGTCAGTGCCTTCCGGCCCAGTGGAGTGGCGCGGTATATCTTGCGCCGGGACTTTCCATTCGCCTGCTCGGACGACCGCAAATATCCCTTCTTTTCCAATCCGTGAAGCAACGGATACAAAGTTCCGGGACTTATGCGATAACCGTGATGCGAAAGTTCTTCGATCATGCCCAGCCCGAAGATGGGCTCTTTCACGGCATGGTGCAACACATGGAGACGGATGAGGCCGGAATAGAGATCTTTGTCATCGGTTAAACGATGGCTATCGGATTTCGTTGTCGTCATTCGATTACGACTATATAAGTGTCTCACGGCAAAACCGTTCCAGTCAAATCCGCAAGCCCTTGCGCAACCCGGAGCCGGCACGATAGACTCTTGCGATGCCGCCGAAAATGCTTTTGCTCTGTCTTATCAGCCTCACGGCCGTCGCGCAGAACCCGGACACCGCCGCTCTCGAAGCGCAAGCCGTAAGCCTGCACGGCTTGGTGGAACACGCTCCGGCACTACCGCTGCATCGAACCGGGGTCAAACTGAAACCGCCGGGGCCCGGTTGGGAAATTGGCTATCCATCGTCGGTTGCCATGGATAAGGCGGGCCTTCTTTACGTTTTGCAACGCGGCGATAAAGCGGATCCGGTGCTGGTAGTGGATCAGAACGGGCGCATCATCCGCTCCTGGGGAAAAGGGATGTTCCAGATTCCGCACAGCATCCGCATAGATCCATCCGGAAACATCTGGACCGTTGACGCCTCCAGTTCCATGATTTTCAAATTCACACCCTTGGGCGAGAAGCTGATGGAAATTTCCGTAGGTGGCCAGCCGGCGGGGAAAACCGGATTCACCGGGACTACTGACATCGCCTTCGCGCCCAACGGACACCTCTACATTTCCGACGGTTACGGCAATGCTCGAATCCTTGAATACACCGCCGGCGGCAAGCGATTGCGGGAGTGGGGAAGCGCCGGCACGGGTCCAGGGCAATTCCGCCAGCCTCACGGAATCGCCGTGGATGACAGCGGCATCGTCTATGTGGCGGACCGCCAGAATGGCCGCCTGCAGCGCTTCGATCCAACGGGGAAGTATCTCGGCATGTGGGCGAATTTGGGAATGGTAACCACGGTGAGTTTCAGCGGCGGCGCACTTTGGATCGGAACGCAGCAGCGAAACGAACCGACCGGCGCGGCGGGTTGGTTGATGAAAATTGACCGGCGGTCAGGGAAGATTCTGGGCCACATCGATTCGGCGCACGGCCATCACGTTGTGAACGTGACTGCTAGAGGCGATCTGCTTTCCGGAGCGAGGCCGGATACGGTACTGTGGTTCCGCCCGGCAAAGTGACGAACACTACCTGGATGACACTACCGGGATGCCAGGATTGACACTGGTGTAGGTATAAGCTATAAAAAACAAAGGTTTGGAGGTTTAAGCTGGATGAACTGCGTCCCGTTTTTGTTGGCCTTATCGGTCTTGGCATGTCTTGCCGCCGATACGGAACCAGAGAGAAAAGCAACTCAAAAATCCGACATGTCTCAAATGCCGTCGGACGTGCATGCTCCTCTTCTTCAAACCAAATCGCCTCAAGCGGGCAGGCTCACTGAACGTGTTACAGCGCAACTGCCCAAGCCGTCTGCTACCAGCAGCCCTGTACCGCACCGCAACTTTATCGATGATGAGATCTTCGGAAAAATGGAACGTGACGGCGTGCCGCACGCTCCCCTGGCTACCGATCAGGAGTTCATCCGGCGCATCAAATTAGATCTCGGAGGCCACATCCCTTCGTCCGCGGAAGTTCGTGAATTCCTCCGCGATTCGTCACCCCGCAAGCACTCCAGCACCATCGACAAATTGGTGGGCAGTCCCGAGTTCGTCGACAAATGGGCGTACTTTTTTATGGATATCCTGCGCGCCAACGGCAAGATGGGCCGCGGGCACACGCTATTCCATTACATGCTGAAGGAAAGCCTTGCCGCGGATCGGCCCTACGACGATTGGGTGCGCGATATCATCGCATCCTCGGCGAAGAGTAACTATGTGGTCGCTTCCAGTAATCCGATTGTCCGGGAACACGTGGAAGGTAAGCCCGGCGAGGCAGCCGATGGCAACGACCTCAGCAAAGTGAACCAACTGGACACGCACGACGAACTGGCAATCCTCTATGGCAAGATCTTCCTCGGCATCAATACGTCCTGCATCTCCTGCCACGATGGCGCCGGCCACCTGGAGCGCGTCAACGCCTATTTAAGCACCAGGAGGCGTTCGGACTTTTTCCAGCAATCCGCGTTCCTGGCGCATACTCGCTACATCCCGCACGTGGAAAGCAGCGCGGCGGTAATGGGCCATTTCCTGGTGGACGATGGCGGAAGCGGTTATGACACCAAGGCCGACAGCATGCTCCGCACCAAACGATCCGGCGGCCCCAACGCGCCCAAGTTCCTGTTGACGGACGAAAGCCCGCAGTCTGGCGCCGAGCCTCGTGACGAGCTCGCGCGTATGTTAACCGCAAATCCTCAGTTTGCACGCGCCGCGGTGAATATGTTTTGGGCGAAGTTGATGGGCGTAGGGATTGTGGATCCTTACGATGAGTTTGATCTGGCCCGGCTCGATCCGAAACATCTGCCCGAAGGCTGGGACGCGCAGCCGTCGAATCCGGAATTGCTGGAGAAGCTGGCCGTGTACTTCCGCGAAAACAACTACAGCGTCCACAAGCTTTTCAAGTTGATTTGCAACTCCAGCGCCTATCAGCTCTCGGCTCGCTTTCCCGGCGAGTGGCAGGAGAAATACTCCAAATACTACGCTCGCAAATTCGCGCGGATGCTATCTGCCGAGGAGCTGCACGATTCCATCGTCGTCGCCACGGAACGTCCTGGAAAATTCGTGATCGCGTCCAAGCATGAGGACGGCACTTCAGACGGCGGCGCCTCTGCTTCGGTCTCCATGGCGATGCAGGTCAGCGTCCCGCAACCGCGCGGCGAACTCAAATCCTTCCTGGCCGCGTTCGGCGAATCGAACCGTGGGGCCCCGCCCCGTCCTCCCTCGCCGTCACCCTTGCAGCCCATTATGATGATGCGCTCCCCTGTAGTGAACGACCGGGTACTGGCGCAGAAGGACAGCAGGGTACAGAGACTGCTGGACACCTACAAGGATAATGGCAAGGTTGTGGAAGAGCTGTTCATGGCCACGATATCTCGCGAGCCCATGGCTGCCGAAAAGGCACTCGTGCTGGCCGCCATGGAAAAGAATCGAGTGGAAGGCGCTCAAAATCTGCAATGGGCTCTGTTTAACATTGCTGAGTTTCTGTATAACTTCTAGGAGAACGATATGAAGACCGAGAAGACCATCGGCGACCTCATGCCGTCTCGCCGCGAATTGCTGAAATTCGGCGGCTTTGGATTGCTGGGCGCGTCCGCGCAAGGCGTTTGGCCGCTTCAGATGCGCGCCAATCCTGCGGTGAAATCGAAGCCTCGGGGCACTGCGCGCAACGTCATCTTTTTTGAACTCGCGGGCGCTCTCAGCCACGTGGATTCGTTCGACTTTAAGGAAAACGTATCCACGCAGAAAGATTTCGATGTCCGGAAAACCTCAACCGGTATCTACGTTCCGCACGCCCTGTTCCCGCGCATGAGCAGCGTGATGGACAAAGTGGCCCATGTCCGCTCGTTCGTCAGTCACGAAGAGGTTCACCTCCGCGGCCAGTATTACGTTCAGGCCGGCCGGCAGTTGAACGTGGCCTTTGCGCCGGAGATTCCTTCCATCGGATCGGTAGTCGCCTACGAACTGGAAGCGCGCCGCCGCGAAACGGATAACTTCCCCACCTACGTTTCTTTTAACCTTTCCACGAACCAGATCGGTGCTTTGTCCACCGGCTATCTTCCGCCGCGCTTCTCCGTATTCGATCTGAACCCGGAAGAAGCGCTGAAAGGGATGACGCTGGATCAGAAAGCCACTGAGCTGCTGGAACAACGGTGGCAGATGCTGTCCGGCCTGCGCGAGATTGAGAGAGACCGGATGGCCGACATGGGCCGCACCACCAGCGGCTTCGAGGATTTCAGCATCACCGCCAAGAAACTGCTTACCGATCCGCGCTGGCCTGCTACCTTTCAGATTTCCGCGGATGAACGCAAACGCTACGGGAATACTTCGGTCGGCCTGTCCAGTGTTCTCGCGCGCAATCTGCTGAAGCAGGATGGCGGCACCCGCTACATTCACATCTGTCACAACGGTTGGGACCATCACAAGAGCATCTGGGACAAGCAGGCGAAGACGAATCACTATAATCTCATTAGCGAAATGGACCCGGCTCTCGCCAGCCTGCTGGAAGACCTCGGCACCACTCCTTCGGCCATGTCCAAGGGGAAAACTCTCCTCGACGAGACGCTGGTCGTTTGCATGGGCGAGTTCGGCCGCACTCCCGGAGAGCTGAACTTCATGGGGGGCCGCGACCACCACAAACATTGTTTTCCGGCGATGTTTGCAGGCGCCGGAGTGAAAGGCGGCACGATACTCGGCGCCAGCGATTCGCAAGGGTGGAAATGCGTTGACCCCGGCTGGGAACGGAAGCAGCAGCCTCGCATTGAAAACGTAGTGGCCACTATCTATTCGGCACTGGGCATTGACTGGTCGAAGGAAGTGCATAATACTCCTTCCGGCCGCACTTACACATACGTCGATCCCCTGGGTGCGAACAGTTTCATCCCGACCGACGAACTCTCGGGCATCTATGGTTAAGCCTCCCGGAGCGGCATTATTGCTGCTCGCCTGCGGGGTGGGGTTATTTGCCGCTGAACGGCCCGGAATGGTTTTGATTCCAGGCGGTGAATTCATTCGCGGGCGTACGTTCAAATGGCCGGACTACGAAGTGAAGTGGTACCCGAATCCAGCTAAGGATGATGAACCGGCTCGCAAAATCACGGTCGATTCCATTTACATGGACGAAGCGGAGGTTACGGGCCAGCGTTACGCCGGCTTTGTGCAGGCCACCGGCCATCGTGCGCCTTATTACTGGCGCGATGGAAAGATTCCGTCCGGAAAAGAGAAGCTGCCGGTGGTTAACGTCAGTTGGGATGACGCCGAGCAGTTCTGCACCTGGGACGCAAAGCGGCTTCCCACTGAAGCCGAGTGGGAGCACGCTGCCCGCGGCACGCAGGAAGGCAGCATGTACTCGTGGGGAGACCGGAAGATCACAGACGCCGACGCCGTGTTCAATAAGCTGGATGGCCCGGCACCGGTCTGTAGCAAGACTAAGACCGCTTCCGGCCTCTGCGACATGACCGGCAACGTGTGGGAGTGGTGCTCGGATTGGTACGGCCAGCACTACTATCAGGACTCCCCTGACCGTAATCCGCAGGGTCCGGATAAGGGCCAGTACCGGGTGATCCGCGGCGGGTCGTGGTTCGATGTGCCGCCTCTCTTTCTCACGTTGTCCTACCGTAGTTGGGCGCGGCAGCGCGAACGCAGCCCAACTATCGGTTTCCGCTGCGTCCAAAGCGCTGGGGCGGCAAACGCCTCATCCCGCTAGTGTAGAGCCTGTCCCGTATTATGATGGATCGATCCAGACTGGAGTTGCTATTACCGGCTGGCAAAACATAAGCACCTGTTTTTGCTTGAACAATAGAAATTAGCCGTCTATAATTGGGAGTGCCCACCCAAGCTAGCCTTCTTCCGCTCCCCGAACTGGTCCCCGAACAAGAACATCTAACCGGCTACATCCCCACCGTGTTCGGCCCGGTGGAGTTCCGCGAGTGGAAGAAGCAGTTGGAGCGAATAGACGAAATTCTCAGATCGAGCGTAGTGGAGCAGACGTTTCAACGCCTGTCGCTGGCGCGGCGAAACGAAGAGGAGCGGCGCGCCGCAGCAAGCGAGAACCGCCCAGTTTACGAGTGGAGTACCGGCGAGCAGGCGTATTACCAGCGGTTGTCTTCACAAGCGTTGCGCTGCAATGTGGCGCGGACTTTGACGGGCGGGAGCTTCCGGGACTTCGGATGCCGGTTAGCCGAATCGCCGTTGCTGCAAGGGTTTTGCAAGTTGGACCGGATCGACACGGTGCGCATTCCGGGCAAGAGCGCCTTGCAGCGTTACAGCCAATGGTTGCCGGAGGAAGAGATGAGGAAGGTGATCGACACGCTTCGAGCCGAAGCGAGCGCCTGGGATGAAAGTGGCGGACAGCCGCTGGACTTGACCGAAGCGTTGGATCTGGAGGCGTACTTTCTGGATACTACCTGCGTGAAACTGCACATCCACTTTCCGGTGGATTGGGTGTTGTTGAGAGACGCGGCGCGCACGCTGATGAAGGCGGCGATACTGATCCGTAAGCGTGGCCTGAAAGTGCGGATGGAAGAACCGGCGGAGTTCCTCAAGCGAATGAACCAGTTGTGCATGAAGATGACGCACGCGCGGCGGAAGAAGGACGGCAAGCGGGCGCGCAAGGCAGTGCTGCGGGAGATGAAGAAGCTGAGCAAGATCATTGCCGGACATGCGGCGCGGCATCGGGAACTGTTGGAGCAACGCTGGCAGGAAACGGACCTGAAGGAAGGAGAGGCGCGGCAGATCATGGAGCGGATCGACATGATCTTGAAGCAACTGCCGCAGGCCATCCGCCAGGCGCATGAGCGGATCATCGGCGAGCGGCAACTGAAGAATGGCGAGAAGATTCTGAGCTTGTATGAAGGCCATGCGGCAGTCTACGTGCGGGGCAAGGCCGGGGCGGAAGTGGAGTTCGGCAGCCAGTTGTTGTTGGGTGAAAGCGAAAGCGGCGTGATAGTGGATTGGGAGTTGGTGAACGGTAATCCCCGAGCGGACACGAAGATGTTGAGCCGGAGCTTGGACCGGCTGGAACAGACCAGCGGAGGAGCATCGATCCGGCGGGTGTGCGGAGACCGTGGATTCGACAGCAAGGCGAACCGGGCGCTGCTGGAAGACGGCGGGATCTACAATGCGATCTGCCCGAAGGCGCCCGGCGAGCTGAAGCAGAGAATGAAAGAAACGGAGTTTGCCGGGATGCAAACGAGGCGGTCGCAAACCGAGGCCCGGATCTCGATTTTCAAGAACGGATTCCTGGGCGGACCTTTATTGAGCAAAGGGTATGGGAATCAGAACCGCGAGGTTGCCTGGAGCGTGCTGGCCCACAACTTGTGGGTGATCGCCCGGATGCCGCGCGGAGCGGCCCGGACGCTGGCCAAGGCGAGTTGAGCGGGCCGATTTAAACAAACAATTCAGTGACCGGAAGCGCCCATCTGGGAGAGGTGCGTCCGGACACACGGAAAAGGTCGGGGGCGAGGCTAGAAATCGGCGATTTGGGTAGCCATCGCCGGCGAGAGGCGCGATTGCTGAAAAGTACTTTGCTATGCAAGGTAGGTTTGGCCGGAAATTCCGGAGGACGGGACAAGCTCTAGTGTAGGGAGTTCGAAATCCTGAGGACTAAAACCAGCGCCGATGGACCCTTGTTTTGGGCCCCGGTGCTGGATCAGTATCGACGAAAGCCGCGCAAACAATCAGTTTGGATAGTCAGCCTTCTGCTTGCCGCACGACCCCTGGCGGACTCTCGTCGTCGCGTCTTATGGAAGTGAGGCGGGCCCCGGAGACCCGCTCTAGGTGGTTTGTGGTCCCATTGGCGCCACGGCCGCACTGCAGCCGCGGTCCGATGCCCTGAGATATCCAATCCTCAAACGATGCTGGCCCATTCCTTTCGCCGGAGCGAGGAGAGGTTTCGGTTGCACACCACGTCAGCGGCGTTGCGTCAACTACTGCAATGCCCGGCTACCCGTCTTCGATATGCATGGAGGCCGTAAGGCCCATTGTTATTGTCCAATACAAGCTCTGGACCGACTGAATCGATCACGCCAGGAAAGAACAGGAGGAGTGTGTTCTTGAAGAGAGAAAGTGTGGTACGTTAAGAATAGTTAACAATGAGACGCCACGACAGTTTGAGGTCTCTGTTCTCTTCGCTATTTGTCTTGTGTCTGCTGGCTGCTGTTCTACCCGTCAGTTCCCTTAGTCCCTACCGCTTGGGCCGCTCTTCGGGGATCACGAGACGAGTCGTACAGTTCAACTCAAGTTCCCCGGCCGAGATCAAATCCCATCGCAACGATGCCGAGGGTTGCCACGCGCTTCCCTGGTTTGGCGGCTTCCTTGCAATTGCACTAAACAGCGGGTTTAGCGCCTACGCCTATTCGCTGCACCAAGAACCCTTGTCGCTGTGGAACCCGGACGCAGGCCGCGGGCGTTCCCCTCCTTCCCACTTCCGTACTTCCTAACTCTAAGAGATTGTTTCAGATAGGAGTATCAGAACACGCGGGGCGCGTGATCGTGTGAGCCAGAAACTGGAATCAGTCTTGGGCGCGATCGCCTGACTATG
>JANYCV010000034.1 GCA_025360145.1 Acidobacteriaceae bacterium | reverse complement strand
GAACCAGAACGTCTTGTTGCGGCCATCGTAGACCTTGGGGATGAAAACGGGTCCGCCACCGGAACCGCCCTGTTCATTGAAACGGTCTTTCGGACGTGACTGACCCGCTGCTTTTCTCGCCCATGCATTCGCATTCCAGATGTCGCGGCGCAGATTCAGAAATCCGGCAGCGTGAAAATCGTTGGTGCCCGACTTCGTCACAAAGATCTGAACGCCGCCGCCGAACCGGCCGTACTCTGCGTCATAAGTTCCCGTCAGCAGTTTGAATTCACCGAACATTTCCGCACCGGGGAAGTTGAAAACCACGCCGCCCGATTCCGGGATGATCAGGCTCGCGCCGTCAATCAGCACCTCGGAAGCACGGCCGCCGGACCCGGAGATCGATAGCTCAGGTGTGCCGCGAGACACGCCAGGCATGAATCCAACAAAGGCGGAGGCGTTGCGGATGCCGCCGGCAAACAGCGGCAAATTGTTAATCATCAAGGTGGAGACGCTCTGCCCGCGCTGGGGCGAAGTGGTTTCGAGAAGTTCCGCTTGCGAGGTTACCTCCACCGTTTGTTGCACATCGCCCACTTCCATCTGCAAGTCGAGCAACTGCCGTTGCGCGACGCGAATCTCAAGACTGGCCCGATTCAGTTTCTTAAAGCCCGGCGCCTCCGCCGTGACTGTGTAGGTACCCACGGGCAGACTCGCAAACACATAGTTGCCGGTGCGGGTTGTAACAGTATCCGTTTCCTGGCCTGTCTGATCATGCCGTGCTTTCAGCTTCGCATCAGGCACAGCCGCGGCATTTGGATCGGTGATGGTGCCACTCAATGATCCAGTGTTCGATTGGCCAAATAAGATGGCCGAAAAAAGAACGAAGAGCGTTGTTGCTACGCTTCGACTGAGAAAACGCATGAAGCCTCCCGATGAGCAAGACATACTGCCGTTGTCAAATGATAAGAATTCTACCGCAAAATGTCAATGGTGTTAATGTGGTTTCCGCTACAGGAAAACGGGGCGATTTGGAACGGTCCGGGAGCCCCAAACACAAGACAATTCTGCTTATCGTGAGCCGCACCGCGGCCCAGTACCTCGAGCCAGCGGGTTTGATCCGTAGTACTCGTAGTCCTGTTCAGATGCCAAAAGCTATGCGAGGATTGCTATGTCTACATTCATGGTTTCGAAACATCGTAAACTGCTGGTGATCTCCGTATTCGCTATTGCCGCTGTGCTAGCAATCGGGATTTCTCTCCGGCCAAGCCGCACGCGACGGCCCGTCCGCTTAGCCCGATACGGGTTTCAGTCCCGGTTCACCGAGAGCCTTTTCAACGAAATTGCCAGGCGTCGTCAAATCCCCGTCGAGTGGGTACAGACCGACCTGACCGCCAGTGAGGCACTCCGGCGGGGACTGGTCGACATCTGGGCCGGCGCAACCGGCAACGTGGATCGTGAGCGGGAATTTCATCAGACGGAAAAGTGGACCAACGTCGAATTCTCGCTACTCTCGCTTGAAGGCAAGGACCAACGCCATCCAATAGATACGTCGGGCCGGCTGGTGGCCTACTATGAGCGCGGCCTCGACGCCAATGCGGTTACGCTCGCGCTGCCCAGTTCAGTTCCTGTGCCCCACGGTTCGGTGATGGCTGCGGTACAGGCCGTATGCAGCGGTCAGGTTCACGCCGTGATGCTGGCGCGCAATGCCGCGCTCGAAGCGGTGCTGAAGCGCCCGCCAAGCTGCGAAAAAGCCGCCTTCTGGTACGATCTGGTGCCATCCGCGGCAGTGCCTATCGTAATTCTCGCCCGGCATGAGGCAGCAAAAGAAGCTGAAGCGTTCCGCTCAGGGATGGGAGAGCTGGCCGAAGACGGCACACTGATCCGGCTGACGGCGGAGACGATGACCGTAGCCGTCCGCCAGTCGGAACTCATCTCAGACATCGTTGAGGCAATACGCTGGACGAAAATTCGTCTGTACATTTTCCTGGCCAGTCTTTCCATTCTTCTGGGCGGCAGCATCCTGCTGTTCAAACTGCGATCGGCCCGGCGGGCGGCCGAACACGCCTCATTCGCCAAGTCGCAGTTCGTGGCCGCCATGAGCCACGAAATCCGGACTCCCATGAACGGTATCGTCGGCATGACCGAACTGCTGCTCGATACCTCGCTCACGGATTTGCAAAAGGAATTCACCGAAACCGTGCGCAGTTCGGCGCAATCGCTACTCACAATCATCGGGAATGTCCTTGATTTCTCGCGGATCGAAGCCGGAATGCAGAACACGGTGAAGGTTCCCTTCGCCCCGCGCCCCGTCATCGAGGAGACCATCGGCGTGATGGCCCACGGGGCTCATCAGAAGGGCCTCGACCTGGGTTGTTTCATATCGCCGGATATGCCCTGTGAAGTAATCGGCGATCCGGGTTCGTTGCGTCAGGTGCTTCTGAACTTGCTCAGCAATTCGGTGAAATTCACACCGTCGGGAGAAGTGATCGCACGCGCCGGAGTTTCGCGCCCCCTCAACGGCAGGCCCGAAATCTGGTTTGAGGTGTCCGACACCGGCATCGGCATCGCGCCCGATGTGATGCCGCGGCTGTTTAAACCCTTCGGCCAAGCCGACAAATCCATCGGCCGCCGGTTCGGCGGGACCGGCCTGGGTTTAGTCATCAGCAGAAGTCTGGTGGAGTTGATGGGCGGAAAGCTCTCGCTCGACAGCACTCTCCACAAAGGAACCTGCACCCGCTTCAGCATTCCGTGGATCGCCGGCACGGACCCCAAGGACGAACCCTGGAAGGGACGTGTCGCGGGGCGGCGTGTCCTTGCCGAGGGTGGTACCCGGATCGGCCGCCAGATGCTGGACCGGCAATTGACCGCGCTGGGCATCCAGTGGGATTGGGCTGAAAACGGCACACCCCATCAGAGCTACGACGCCATCCTGGTGGATGGTGTGGAACCCTGGGCGAAGGGATGGTCACCGTCCCACATTCGCGGTTGGCGTCCCGAATACGGATCGATTCCCGTGATCCTGATCACCTGGCACGAAAATCATCGGCAGTTCGAGCAGGCCAGACTCGCCGGTGTCGCGGACTTCTTATATAAACCACTCCGCCCCGCCAAGTTGACAGCCTGCCTGGAGCGCGTGTTCGCCGCACCCTCCGTCAATGCCGGTTCTGATCCAAGTGCCGGCGAACCTAATATCGAGGTGCCGGAAGCGGTGCCGCCGTCACGCCGCGCCCGGATACTGGTGGCCGAAGATAACCCTGTAAACCAGCGCGTCGCGCAGCGAATGCTGGAACGGTTGGGTTACGACGTCGAT
>JANYCV010000015.1 GCA_025360145.1 Acidobacteriaceae bacterium | reverse complement strand
TCCTTCGCGGTCCATGATGGCGCGCGGGGCATCGCCGGTGGTCAGCATCTTGGCGAAGATGTCTTTGGCTAGTTTGCCGGAGATCTCGCCTTTGATGATGAGGGCTACCAGTTCGCCTAGGTTTTCGGGGGTTACCGGAGAATCGGAGAAGTCTTTGTTTTCAGCCTTGAGGGCCGCGGCCAGGTCGCCCATTACCCAGTTGGCGGTGGAGCGGGGGTCGGCGGAAACCTTGAGAGCGCGTTCAAAGTATTCACTACAGACGCGGGTTAGGGTCAGGACCTGGGCGTCATATTCGCGGAGGCCGTAGGATTCGATGAAGCGGGCGCGCATGGCGGCGGGGAGTTCCGGCATTTCGGCGTGCACGCGTTCGCGCCAGGCGTCGCTGATGTGGAGCGGGACCAGGTCGGGCTCTGGGAAGTAACGGTAGTCGTGGGCTTCCTCCTTGCTGCGCATGCTGACGGTCTCGCCTAGATCGACGTTATAGAGGCGGGATTCCTGAACTACGCGGCCGCCACTTTCGATTAGGGCTATCTGGCGGAGGATTTCGTACTCGATGCCCAGCTTGACGTTGCGGAAGGAGTTGAGGTTTTTCACCTCGGCCTTGGTGCCGAACTTGGGCGCGCCCCTGAGACGCACGGAGACGTTGGCGTCGCAGCGGAGCTGGCCTTTCTCCATGTCGCAATCGGAGACGGCGACGAATTGCATCATCTGTTTCAGTTCGGTGAGGTAGGCGTAGGCTTCGTCGGAACTGCGGATGTCGGGCTCGCTGACGATCTCGATCAGGGGCGTGCCGGAGCGATTGAGATCGACGTAGGAGTAGCGGGCGGAGTCCTTGAAACCGTCGTGGATGCTCTTGCCGGCGTCGTCTTCCATGTGCACTCTGGTTACACCGATGCGTTTTGGCTGATCGTCGACGAATACGTCCAGGTGGCCGTGCTCGGATAGAGGCTGATCGTATTGGGAGATCTGGTAGCCCTTGGGGAGGTCGGGGTAGAAGTAGTTCTTGCGGGCCATGCGGGAGAGTGTGCGGACCTGACAGTTGAGGGCCAGGGACGCTTTGATGGCCATTTCGACTGCGGACTTGCTGAGGACGGGGAGAGCGCCGGGGAGCCCAAGGCAGACGGGACAGACGTTGGTGTTGGGGGGTGCGCCGAAGCTTGTGGGGCAGCCACAGTAGATTTTGGTGCGGGTGGCTAGCTGGACGTGGACTTCGAGACCGATGACGGGTTCGTATTTGGCGATGGTGGCGGGAGAGAGGGCCTCGATTTCGGGGGACGGCATCGTTCCATTATAGGAGAGGCTACCGGGTGGGCGGAACTTGGGCTTGGTGATTGGTGGATTCGGGTGATTTGGGGTTTCGGGTCCGTTGGAGGGTCTGGAGCGGCTTTGGGCGGGTTTTGTGGCGTTTCCCGAGGGCGGCGTTGATGGCTTGGGGGGCCGGATTCCGGTTGATGGGCTCGGTTTTGACGCCGGTTCTGGCTCGTTCGGCATTTCCGTGTAAGGCGCTGATTCGCCTAGCTTTAGCAGGTCTCGTTCGGCTTGGTTGTGGCTCCGGCGGTAGGTGGATTCGTAGCGCAGGAGGAGTTGTTGGGGCTTTTCCTGCTTGAGCAGGGTGGTTGAGCAGGGTGGCGAAGGCCCGGCTGAGGCGCGTGTCGTCGGTCAAGAACGTGAATTGTTCGGAAACTTCGCCTCCCATTTTGGTCATGCTGGGTATGTGCTTCACTCACGCGGCCACAACCTGTAGTTTTGGCCTTTCGCTCTGCCTGCGCTTCTGCTGCCCGGTGGCACCGGAGGGTGTGGGTTCGACAGCCATAGCTTGCTGCGCGAGGCGAAAGAAGAGTTTGCCTCGGCTGGCGGATATCCGGCTATTGAATCGAAAGGTGAACTCGTCGAGGTGTTTGTGGCTGACCGCGCCCTGGTGTGTCCCCATAAGCCAGCGCTTGAGCAACGAGATGGCGCGCGGGAGTAACCCGCCCAACGGTCCCTATGCAGGATGCTCCCGGCAGCGATAGACTCCTGGACGAATGCGTGCAGAGGCTTCGCGGAAGCATCGGCAATGTGCCGCATGCGAATCCGGCCGATCTCCATCCCGTCCTTTTCCGCGGCAACGATTATCAGTGCTTTGGCTTCCGTCTTGCGCCCGCGCAACCCCCAACGGCGTGAATATACTCTCGACGCAGGCGGCTACACCCACGTCGTCACCTGAGAAGAGAAAGATCGCCCGCGGCAACGGTGCAAAAGCCGCCGACACAAAATCCCCGGACGGACTCCACGACTCAAAGTGCTTGGGCAGCGTCGCGAAAATGGACAATTATTTGCGGGCGATGTTTCACCGTATCAAAGCGCGGCCACTCTGGCCCAAAGCCATCATCGCCGTCGCCCACAAGATTATCGTCATCGCTTATTCGATTTTGACTACCAAACAGCCGTATCAGGAACTGGGCTGTGACTATTTCGACAAGCCCAAGCCTGCTGGCACAGCTTAACGGCTCATCCAGCGATTGAGCAACTTTGGGCTCACTGTCATTGTTCAGACTCGAAACGCTCTTGGCACCCGATGGCGGAGTGGTGAAATTGAACGGGCCGCGATTTTGTGGAAAGTCGAGGAGATGAAGGCCGAGTTTCGTTAGCGAGTTAGCAAGCGGCCCGTGCGAGTTGACATAGATTGAGAGGTCGAAAGCCGGAACGCATTGGTATGGTTAGTTCGACTGCGCGCGCTGCTCGCAGTCGCAGCAGTCGATACATCTTCGGCATCTCAGGCAGCGATGATTCTCGCACGCATCTTTGGTGCAGAGCACGCAGATTTGCAGCGATGGTTCCCCGCAAATGCTGCAGGTCAAGGTTAGGGTTTCGCTCATTTCAGCTCCGATTTATGGCTTTTCCGTTTGTCGCTCGCGGGAGGGTTCGGCGGAATTCTGGAAAGCATTCCCCTGCACCGCTGTGCTTCCTGATCCATCACGCTCATCTCCTGCTCTCGCAGGGAGGCGAGATCCACAATATGCGCGCGCAGCTTCTCTTTGTTATTGGAGCTCGCGGTCATCAGGCCGTTCAGGATTTCGGCCAGATCGGGGCTCTGATACTTCCGCACTCCGGCGCGAAGAGAATCGATCAGCGTCTCCACGTACTGGATGCGGAAGTATGCATCCAACGCGGCGGTCAGCCGTTCCGGTTCCTTCGCCAGCTTCTCGGAGGATCCCAACAAATACTGCATTCCATTTTGAAGCGACACCATCTGCTTAACGTAGGCCGACGGAGCGCCCTGTGAAATCCATGTCTCCGGCTTTATCTTGTCCACCATCGGCTGAAGCTGCCGGATCTGCGCGGCGAGCGCCGTCATGTCCTGCCGGATATCCCACTCGGGGCTAACTCCGGCGTTCGGCTTCTGCGCGAGCAGAACCGGGAAAAAAACGAGGATGGCTGAGATGAGTTTGAACACGGCGATCTTCTCACCGCTAGTTTCGCACGTCGTTTCGCACGAGTGCTAAACTCCCGGGGGAGGCGGGGGAGGTGCAGGGGGCGGCGGCGTATTTTGCGTGTCGCCAGGAACTCCACCACCGGTTCCACCTGTACCCGGCACCCTACCACCGCCGCCCGGCACTTGAGGATTGCGCAGGATTATCCGGTACACGGCTTCGGCGCCGGCGTTCAAGACGTGCTTGAGGGCCTGACCCTTATCGATCGACTTATCGGCCAGCGGTTGATTCTTGTATATACGAATGTACTCGCCGGGGCTAACGAGCTTTCCGTTGTTCACCGGAAGATACCGGTGCTGTACGGCCACCAGTCCTTCTTCCACCGAAACCAGGGTTGTGTCGTCGTCTTCCGCCACCACATCGAAGATTGTGCCGCGAACCGAGATCACTGCCGTCGGCGACGTGACCCTTTGATGGTTCGGCGCACCGCCGCTCAACTTTTGAACGTGGATTTTTACCCGGCCAATCCACAGATCGAGCATGTCTTTCCAGTCGGATGGATTATTCCGGAACGTTACCTTGGAGTTCGGATACACCTCGAAGGTACTGCCGTCGGAAACCTGGAGCTTCGCGTATCCGTCCGGTCCAGTGACGATCAATTGCTTGAGCTGAACCGCACTGCCGACTTCGAGCGCCCAGGGAGTAGAATCTCTCAGAACGGAAACTTCGCCGGTAAGGGTAATGACTTTCGCGGCACTTTCTGGAGAATTCAGGGAGAGACTCTGCGCCGGACACACTACCGGCACTACTGCCATAAGCAGCAAGCCCGCGTAGGAGTGCCGGTTCAGAATCATCTCCCGTTAGTCCCTTAGTCTAACACCGAAAGTGAACTGCAAATGCAATGCCTTATGCAGGGTTGGCCGAAAGGCTTTTCGATTCAGTGCTTTCTCCGATTGACCGACTCAAAACAGGGTAGAATGGACTCACACGGTGTGTCATAAAGCCACAATCAGTAGAGTAGTATGCCTCAGCTTCGCTCTCGAGCTGTCAGGCGCATTTGCCGTCGCGCAGATCCCCTTGGATTGGCGCAGGGTGGGATCCACCACTCTTGACCTAAGCTTGGCTTCGGTGGCGACCGGCCCGGTGGAACGCGTCTGGTTCTCGGAAGACGGCGTCCGCCTCTTCGTTAGAACAGGTTTGAAGCGCACGTACTCGACTTCCGATTTCGAACACTGGCAGCTAGCGGCGGACGCTGTAATTCCCGAATCCGCCGCCGGTTTGGTGAAGGTGCTGCCGGAGAGCAGGGCTAAATCGAAGACCTCGGCAACCGTCCCCACGCGGATTTACGCCGTCGGCCGGCATGGCTATCGGTCCGACGATGGCGGCTATACGTGGACCAATCTGACCGCTTTCCACAACCGGTCTATCATTGGCGATGGCTTGGCCGATGTTGCGGTGTCGCCGAAAGATCCCGACTTGGTGGTGATCGCCAGCGGACAAGGTGTGTGGCGGTCCCTGGATGGTGGCCTCTCCTGGACAGGCCTCAATCAGGGGCTGCCGAATTTGCCGGTCCATCGCATTTTGGCTCTTCCCGATGGCAACGGCGCGCTCCGCATTACCGCCGATCGCAACGACACGGAACTCGAGTGGTCCACCGGTGAGAAGTCGGGGTGGAAACCAGTGGAGGATTCCGCGTCGATGCAAGCCGCCCTTACGAGAGGCGCATTGTCAAAAACAATCGGAAGCGTTGTGACCAGTCTCGCGACGGGCGGCGATTTTTACTACGCTGGAACCGTGGACGGCAGGCTACGGAGCTCTTCCGACAGCGGCGCCACCTGGCAGAGCTTTGAAATCCCCGGTGGCGGAGTAATCGAGAATATTTTCCTCGATCCCAAGGATCCGCAATTCGCACTGGCGGCCATTGCGGGCAATGCGAAAGTAAGGCTGGAGCGCACGCTTAATGCAGGCCGTCTGTGGGACGATATCACCGACAATCTACCCGCTGGTTCGGCCCATGGCATCACGGCAGACAGGCAATCCGGCGCTCTCTACGTTGCCGTCGACCGCGGCGTATTCATGACCTACACCGATACGCACGCGCTGGCGCCCTCCACGCCTTGGACGCTGGTGAAGGCCGGTCCGGACAATTCAGTAGCAGTAGATGTGCGGCTGGACAACGCCGGTAATCAACTCTTTGCCGCCTTTGAAGGGGATGGGCTGTTCGCCACCATGGCACCGCACCGTTTCCGGGATCCGCGGGTGGTGAGCGCGGGCGACATGATAGAGCGCCCGGCATCTCCGGGCGCCCTGCTGAGCGTGGTGGGCCGCAACATCCAGTCGGCGCAGGCAGGCAACCGGCCCGCGCCGGTTTTCGAGCAATCGCAGATTCAAGTTCCGTTCGAGGTGACCGGATCGACGCTGAACCTTTCGCTGGAATCGACCAGCGGACGGATCACCATGGGATTGCCGCTGAAGAGCGTTTCCCCCTCGATCTTTGTCGACCGGGACGGCAGCCCGATTGTCCTGAATGCAGACACGGGCCTGCTATTGGACGCGGCCACACCGGCGCGGTCCGGTTCGCGGTTGCAAATCTTCGCCACCGGAATGGGCAAAGTGACGCCGGATTGGCCGACCGGCATCCCGGCACCGCTCGATAGCCCTCCGCGCGTGGCTGCGGCAACAAAAGTGTATCTGGACCGGGAAGCTATTGACGTAACCCGCGCCATCCTGGCGCCCGGCTACGTGGGATTCTACCTGATCGAAGTGCAATTGCCGGGGATCTTGAATCGGGGGCCCGCCGAATTGTATGTGGAAGTGGGCGGGCAGCAGAGTAACCGCGTGCGGGTCTATCTGGAGCCATGATGTCGAGTCTCGTGTTCCGCATAACCCGGCGTGACCGCGCCGGACGCCATCGTCCGGATTGTTTGGCAGCGACAGGGGCCGAGCAGGGGCTCGGCCGCGGGCGAGGGCGCCCGCCCCACCAACAGGAGCCACCTTTGCGATGATGATCCGCTTGCTGATGGCCGCGCTGTTGGCGGGATGCATTGCCGCTCCCGGCCAAGAAAAGAAGGAAGCCGAGAAGCTGGCGCCGTACTATCCGACGCCGATGGTGGTGGTGGAGAGAATGCTGAAGCTCGGTGAACTGAAGCCGGGCGAAAAGATGTTCGACCTAGGCAGCGGCGACGGGCGAATCGTGATTGTTGCGGCGAAGAAGTTCAAGGCCGATGCCACCGGCGTTGAGTTCGACGACGTGCTGCATCGAAAAAGTTCCGAAGAGATCAAGCGGCAGAAGCTCGACAAGACCGCGAGGATCATCTTTGGCGATCTGTTTGAACAGGACTACTCCTCAGCCGATTTGATAACGGTGTATCTTTTGCCGCAGTCGAACGACAAGGTGCGGCCGATGCTGGAGAAACAGTTGAAGAAAGGGACGCGAATTGTTTCGCACGATTTCGAATTCTCCGATTGGAAACCGATGAAAGTGGAGCTTGTGGAAGACGACGGAGAAGGGCGAAGCCACACACTGTTCCTGTACGTGCGCTAAACTCACAGTTCGTTCGAAAGGGAAGGTAACCGTTTGGCCATACAGCCCGCGATGGTGCCGTACCTCTGGCGCCGCCATCTTGGAATTCTTCGCGCCTTGCTGGCGGTGCTGTGCGTATTGCTTTATCTGCTCTACCCGGTTCCCGCCGGGCCGGCGATAGCGTTGGTCATCGGCGTATTTGCGCTTTACAGCATCTTCATCCTGCTGCGCGACAATATTGAGAACCGCAACTATCGACTGCCGATGCTGGCGTTGGATGTGACCTTCTTTTTCGCCTGCGCACTGCATCCCACACAGGAAGGCCTTTGGCTGAGCACCATCTGCTACTTCTACGTGCTTTGTATCGCTTCGCTGATGTATGAGTGGAAAGCGGTGGCTGGCGTGGTTCTGCTGAGCGTGCTCTTCTTCGCCGTTGTGCGGCCCGTTCCCACCGTACTGCTGTGGCCCACCGTATTGATGACAGGGGTTTTTGCGGTGGTTTTCACTATTCAGAAAGAAGCGTTCCAGTTCCGCCTCTCCGCGGCGCTGCGCCGATCCGTTCTTTCCAGGCTTGAGGCCGAGCGTGCGCGTGAATCCGAACGCGAACGGATCGCGGCCGATTTTCACGATGGCCCGCTGCAGAGCTTTATCAGCTTCCAGATGCGGCTGGAGATTATTCGCAAGCTGCTGGGCCGGGACCGCGATGCGGCACTAGCCGAGTTGCATGAGTTGCAGGAGCTGGGAAAATCGCAGGTATCCGAATTGCGCTCCTTCGTCCGCAACATGCAGCCGATTGAGGTGGACGATGCGGGATTGCAAGCCTCCGTGCGGGACGTGGTGAATACATTTGAACGGGAATGCGGCATTGCCACCACCCTGGCCTGCCGGGATCTACCGGAGTTGACCGGCACGGATTTCGCGATGGAGGTTTTGCAGATTGTCCGCGAGGCGCTGAATAACGTGCGCAAGCATTCGAAGGCCTCCCGCGTGAACGTGACGCTTGAGGTCAGGGGGAAGACAATTGAGATCTCGATCGAAGACGACGGCAGCGGTTTCCCGTTCAGCGGATCCTACAGCCTGGACGAGTTAGAGTTGCTGCGGCTGGGGCCGCGCAGTATTAAACGGCGCATTCGCACGCTGGGCGGCGACCTAACTCTGGAATCGCGTCCAACGCACGGCGCCGGTTTGAAGATCCGCATCCCCACATGAGAGGGCACGCATGGAGCGTGCTTGCGGCGGTGGGATTAATGGCCGGCTGCGGCAAGTACGCTGATTTCACTCTACCCGTATTGGCTCAAACCAGCCGCGGCGTGTCCTATGAATGGAATGTTTACCCCGAGCCCGTGCTTGCGCGGGAGGCCGCGGGATGGGATTCGACGGACGCGCTGAATCCGTCCGTGGTGGAGTCGGGAGGGCTGCTCTACAACTTCTACTCCGGCTATGACGGCAAGGTGTGGAGTACGGGCCTTGCGACGTCCGCCGACGGGCTGCACTGGACGAAGAAGGGCCGGGTGCTTGCGCCGGACCCGGCGACGTGGGAGGGCGGCTACATCGCGGCGAACGGAGCAGCGGCGCGGGTAGGCAACGAATTCTATTACTGGTACCAGGCGAACCGGCAGCCGCGGATCGGGCTGGCGAAGTCGAAGGATGGTATGGTTTGGACGAAGATGCCGGAACCGGTCCTCGGTACGGGCCCTCGCGGCAGTTGGGATGAGCAGGCCGCCGCTGATCCTTACGTGATCCGCATCGGCGAAACGTTCTATATGTACTACCTGGGTGAGGACCGGGCGCGCCGGCAACGGCTGGGCGTGGCGCGTTCCACCGATGGCGTTATGTGGCAGAAGTCGCGGGCGAATCCGATCCTGGAACTCGGCAACGCCGGCACGTTTGATGAGATCGGGCTGGGCGAACCGGCGGTGTGGAAGTCGGAGAATTCGTACTGGATGCTGTACACCGGGCGCGACCGGGCGGAGGTTCGGCGGCTCGGCCTGGCGCGCTCGCAGGACGGCGTCCACTGGGGCCGTGTATCAGAAAGCGCCGCGCTGGCCGGAGGGGAGGCTTGGAATTCGAAGACGCTCTGCGACCCTACGGTGCGTGTGGTGGACGGTGATGTGCAGCTTTGGTTTGGAGGCGGCGACGTGGCTCATCCGGTGGAAAATGTGCATGGGCAGATCGGGTTCGCCATCCTGAAACTTACGGTTGCTGGTACGCTGCCTAAATGAAGGTTGGAATTACTTGTTATCCGACATACGGCGGCAGCGGGATAGTTGCCACCGAGCTTGGACTGGAACTGGCCAACCGCGGGCACGATGTCCACTTCATCACGTATGCGAATCCGATCCGATTGGATCCGGATACTCCGCGCATTCACTATCACGAAGTAGAAGTTTCGAATTATCCGCTGTTCCAGTATCCGCCGTATTCGCTGGCGCTGGCGTCGCGAATGGCGGAGGTGGCCGAGCGCTATCACTTGGATCTATTGCACGTCCACTACGCGATTCCGCACTCCATCTCGGCGCTGTTAGCGCAGCAGATGGTGGCGGCGAAGCGCCGGCTGCCGTTCGTCACCACGCTGCACGGTACGGACGTCACGCTGGTGGGCATGGACCGTTCCTACTTCCCGATCACGAAGTTTTCCATCGAGAAATCGGATGGCGTCACCACCATCAGCGAGTACATGCGGAAACAGACGGTGGACGTTTTCGGGATCGCCAAGCCGATCCATGTAATCCACAATTTTGTGAATTGCAGTTTGTACCGTCCGGCGGAGGTGCGTAACCGCGAAGACAAGATCCTGCTGCATATTTCGAATTTCCGGCCGGTGAAGCGGGTACTGGATTGCATCCGTATTCTGGCGAAGGTGAGACAGACGACCCCGGCGACGCTTTGGATGGTGGGTGATGGTCCGGATCGTGGGCCCGCGGAAGTACTGGCGCGCGATCTGGGCCTGGAAGACTACGTGAATTTCATGGGAAAACAGGATCATGTAGAGCGGCTGATTCCGAAAGCGCATGTACTGCTTTTGCCAACCGAGCTCGAAGCATTCGGACTCGCCGCGCTCGAAGGGATGGCATGTGGCGTGCCGCCGGTTGCGACGAATGCGGGCGGCGTGCCGGAATTGGTGACGCACGGCGTGGACGGGTTCCTGGAGGCGGTGGGGGACACGTCGGCGCAGGCGAACCGGGTGATTGAACTGCTGACGGACGAGGTGCTGCACGCAAAGATGTCTGCTGCGGCTCGCGCGACGGCGTTACGGCGATTCTGCAGTTCGCTGATTATTCCGAAGTACGAGGAATACTACGAAGAAGTCTGCTCGGAGTGACTTAGTCCATGGCCGGCTGCAGCAAACCCTCCCCCTGACCCGCCGCTATCAACCGGTCTTCTTCTTCAAAAGAGACGTACTCAAAGCCCGCACTCTCGGTTTCTTTTCTGAATTGTTCGGCAGCGATCATCTGATGTGCTCCTTCCTGGAGGTGAAGTTCGGGAAATTGTAGAGACCACTGTGAAGGGCCACTGTCCTCCGACAGGGTCAGCGTGACCAGTCCACCGGTTGAGGCAAGATTCGCCGTTAACTTATGGTTCGGGCCGGAGGTCCGTTGTGCGATCTCCAGCAAGCCGCGTAAAGTATCCGTGAGCGCCGCTTCGTTGCCAGCCACCAGGCAGGTTTGCCCGTCGAAGTTGCTTTCCAAATGAAAATCCGAGTCATCAAACTCTGTGCTCACGGCAAGGAGCACGTTCAGCAAGCTGACAGCTTCTATCTCGACATTGGTACCAGCGCTCACAAATTACTCATCGGGCGCGGAGGTGCGAATCTGAACCCGGCTCGCGTCTCGGGAACTTTTCCTGGGTAGCGCGTGTCTAAGTCAATAGTTTCGGGTAGAATCGCAGGTGAGGCACTCTTCGTGGCCGATTCGACGATTGGGTTTGATTTCGATACATATTCCGGGCTCTGCAAGGTGTGCGCTACCTCCATCGTCGCCCACCGCGAGGAAGATTGTCTTCTGGAGGCGCTCCGCGCGGGCACCAATGAGGCCTATGAGACCCTGATCTCACTCTACGAGCAGCCGGTCTACAACCTGGTTTTTCGCCTGATCAACGACCCGGTGGACGCCTGCGACGTCGTTCAGGAAGTGTTCTTAAAGGTGTTCCGTAATATCAGGACTTTCAGGGGCAATAGCAGCCTGAAAACGTGGATTTACCGGATTTCGTTTAACGAAGCCTACAACCATCGGCGGTGGTTCAGCCGTCATAAGAAGCAGGAGATTGGACTAGAGCGCGAGGAGGAGGGCAACCTGAGCTATCAGGATGTGCTGCCGGATCCTGGCCGGTCTGCCTTTGAGATCACGTCGGACCGCGAGACCCACGCGATGATTGAGGAAGCGCTGGCACAAGTGAATCCGGCTTTCCGCGCCGCTGTCGTGTTGCGCGATATGGAAGATTTGAGCTACGACGAGATCGCCGAGATATTACAGGTGTCCCTGGGAACGGTGAAATCCAGGATCATGCGCGGGCGAGAAGCGTTGCGCAAGGTGCTGGCCGCCCGGCTCAATCCCGATTTGAACGTACGTTGGACGCAACAACCGGCGCAGGTTGAGTGATGACTGGTGAACCTATGAATATCGTAGCTATATCCTGCAGCATCGCCGCGAACCATTTCCCCGGGCTTCTGGATGGAGATCTTTCAGCGGCAGAGCAACGGCAGATGGACGCTCATACGGACGGTTGCAGCCGGTGCTCCGCACAGATCCAGCAAATGCGGCAATTGCGGTCTACACTTCGCCGCATGCCGGTTCGCGTCTCTCCCGCGTCTTTAAAAACCCGGCTCCGCATAGTGGCCTCGCGGGAGATGGTCCGGCAAAACTCCAGAGCCAGCCTTCCGGCGATGTGGGCCGAATGGCGCAGCAGCTTCAGCCTGTGGTCTCAGAACCTGATGCGTCCGCTGGCGATACCGACGGCGGGCGGATTTCTTTCGGCTATCGTGTTGTTCTGTCTTCTGCCGGTCGGCATGGCCTCGCCATCCCTGGTTCTTTCTGTAGCCACCCTCGCCGATGTGCCGACTGGGCTTTATACGGACGCCACTGTAAAGAGCATCAGCCCGGTTGGATTCAATGATGCTGAAGACGTGGTGGTGGAACTCACGATTGACGATCAAGGCCGCATCCTGAATTACACCATTCCGGATTGCCCGCACATGCTGAAGACCCCGGGGCTGCGCCGCAACATCGAGAACAGCCTGCTGTTTACGCAATTCACCCCGGCGACGATGTTCGGACAGCCGATGTCCGGGAAGATTCGCCTCTCTTTCCGGAACAGCAGTATCAACGTGAAAGGCTAGGCTCCCGACCAGATGGCCGGACGCAGACTAGGGCAGCACTTTCTTATACGAAAATCGATTCTGGAGCGCATCGCCGCGGCGGCGTGCCCGGAGGCTTCCCCCGAAAGTGACGCGACTGTAGTCGAAATCGGTCCGGGCAAGGGAGCACTCACGGAACACCTGCTGGCGCGGGCCGCCCGGGTTATCGCTATTGAGGTGGATCAGGTGCTGGTCCACTATCTGCAACAGAAATTTCGTGATAACCCTAAGCTCACTATCGTGGGCGCCGATGTCCTGAAAGTGGACTTGGCGCAGTGGGGTCCTGTCACGATCGCGGGAAATCTGCCCTATTACATCACGTCGCCGATTTTCGAACGAGTGCTGTCCATCGGCCCGCTCTTGCAAAATGCGGTGTTCCTTGTCCAGAAAGAAGTGGCTGCGCGGGTGGCCGCCTCGCCGGGGAGCCGGGACTACGGGTATCTCACCGTGCAGACGCGCCTGATGGGGGAGCCGAAGTATCTGTTCGACGTTCCGCCGACAGCTTTTCATCCGCCGCCAAAGGTGGATTCCGCAGTGGTGCAGTTGACGCCTCGCGCCGAAGTTCCGGTTCCGGACCGCCAGGCTTTCCTCGAATTCGCCGGTATCTGCTTCCGCCACAAACGGAAAACGCTGCGCAATAACCTGATCGAGAACTACGACAAGACTCTAATCGATAGCCTGCCGGAAGTGGGGAAGCGCGCCGAACAGCTCTCGCTCGAACAGTTCATCGACTTGCACCAGCGTATACTAAAGGGTTGATGAGAGTTCGATTCGCCCCCTCTCCTACCGGATACCTCCACATCGGTAGTGCAAGGACATTCATTTTTAACTGGCTGTACGCGCGCCATCACGGCGGGACAATGATCCTGCGCATCGACGACACCGATCTGGAGCGGAATACTCAACAGTCGCTCGACTCCATTTTCGAAGGCCTGAAGTGGCTGGGGCTGGGCTGGGATGAGCAGTACCGCCAATCCGATCGTCTGGATCTTCATCGCCAAATGGCCAACGCCATTTTCGAGAAAGGAAAGGCGTACCGCGACTTTACCCCCGCGCACGCAGCCGGGGACGACAAGGGACATAGCGATGGTCCGTGGCTGTTCAACGCCGGCATGCGGGAACTTTCGCCTGAAGAAAGCGACCGCCGCGCCGCCGCCGGTGAGCCGTTCGTACTGCGGTTCCGAGTGCCGCGCGAAGCGGGCACCAGCGTCTCTTTTGAGGATCACGTCTTCGGCACGCAGACCAGGCAATCCGCCGACATTGAAGACTTCGCGCTACTGCGCAGCAACGGGATGCCGACCTATCACATGGCCTCCTGCGCCGACGATCTCGACCTGAAGATCACCGATATCATCCGCGGCCAGGATCATCTCTCGAACACCTTCAAACACGTATTGATTTTTGAGGCAGCCGGCGGGAACGCACCGAAATTCGCGCATCTGCCGCTGCTTACGGCCCCGGATGGCGCCAAACTTTCCAAGCGCAAACACGGACCGGTGGTGAGCGTTACCACGTACCGCGACGCCGGATTTCTACCGGCCGCTTATGTAAATTTCCTCTGCCTGCTGGGCTGGAATCCCAAGGACAATCGCGAGCAGATGAGCATTCCCGAATTGATCGAAGCTTTCAAGTTTGAAGGCGTGAATCGAGCCAACGCGGTGGTGAACTTCAGCGAAGAAGATCCCATTGATCCGAAGGCCCTCTGGTTGAATTCGCAGCACCTGAGAACCATGGCCGTTTCTGAGCTGGCTCCGTTGGTGAAAGCGCAACTGATTACCTCGGGATTCGAAATTCCCGATGACGATGCGGTGTTTTTGCAGAAAGTGGACATCATACGATCGCGGTTTTCCACACTGGTCGATTTCCCTACCCGGGGCCGCGCCTATTTCTCCGATCATTTCGAGATCCAGCCCGAGGCGATGGAAAAACTGAACCCGCCGGGCGCGCGCGAACTGCTGCATGAGTTGGGAGAGCGGCTTCTACTGCTGGAAGAATTCTCGGAAACCAACATCGAAGCCGAACTTCGCAAGCTGGCTATGGAGCGACAAGTGAAGGCCGGCCTGATTATCAACGCTGCGCGCGCGGCTCTCTCCGGTCAACCGGTTGGACCCAGCGTGTTCCACGTCTTCACAGCCGTAGGCCGGCAGCGCGTGCTGCACCGGCTTCGCAACGCCTGATAACCCCTATGACAATCCTAGGAATTGGCGGCATCCTCAGCGACGCCGCGTGCGCCATCCTGAAGGACGGCAAACTCGCCGCTGCTGTGGAAGAGAAAAAACTAGCGCGCCGCAGCACCGCTGGGGAACTCCCGGAGCAGTCGCTTGCCGCGTGTCTCGATCTCGCTCATGTGGATGCGGACGCGGTGGAATGCGTGGCGTTGGCTCGGCCGTTTGGCGATGGCCCGGGAGCTTCGCTGCACCTGCAAATTCGCGCCCGGTTTCCCAATAGCCGGCTGGTGGTGGTGGAACATCACGCAGCCCATGCGGCCTCTGCGTTTTACCCATCGCCGTTTGAAACCGCGACCGTCCTGACGCTGGACCGGATGGGCGATTTCCGTTGCGGGGGCGTTTGGCGGGGCGAAAATAACCATCTTCATCTGGACGAGGAACTGTACTATCCGGATTCACTGGGCGATCTCTACGGCCGGGTCACCGCTCTGCTGGGCTACGCGCCGAATGCCGACGAGCACAAGGTCCAATGGCTCTCGACGGCGGGGGACAACCGGTTCGTAGGCCTGTTCGAGGAAATTCTCGGCGGCGGTACGGGCGAGTTACCACGCATCGACCGATCTTATTTCGATAGCGACCGGCTGGAACGCGGCGAATTCAGTGCGAAGTTCTATGAGAAGCTGGGGATCGAAGATGGCACGGCGATTCCCGCGGCACTCCAGCCGCACGTTGCCGCGGGAATCCAGCGCGCAACCGAGAACACAGTGCTTCGCATGGCGGGCGATGCGGAGTCTATTTGCCTGGCCGGCGGATTGGGAATGAACGCGCTGCTAGTCGCCGCGCTGGAATCGAAGCGGAATGTATTCGTTCAGCCGGCCGCGGGCAATGCGGGGACCGCCATCGGCGCCGCGCTGCATGCCTGGCACAATGTGTATCACCAGACCGCGCGCACGCAGTTGAACGGCCTGTGCCTCGGTCCGAGCTACGACGCCGAGCAGATCAAGCGGGTGCTGGAGAACTGCAAACTCCGCTTCCGCTACATGCTGACGGAGGGTGAGGTTGTCGCGACGGCCGTTCAGGAACTGACCGACAACAAGATCGTCGCCTGGATGCAGGGCCGCATGGAGTTCGGTCCGCGCGCGCTGGGGAACAGAAGCATTCTCGCTTCACCGTTGAACCCGTACTCCACTGAGAATCTGAACAAGTTCATCAAGCATCGCGAACCGTTCCGGAAATTCGCCGCGTCGGTGCCGGCTGAGTTGGCGGCGGAGTATTTTGAGACCGGTCCGAATGCCCGGTTCCTGGCGACGGTGGGCCGGGTGAAGACCGCGCACCGCAAGACGTTTGAGAGCGCTACGTTGGGTGAAGATTATGTCCGCGTTCACACTGTGGCCGAGGCTGATAATCCGCTGTACTACCGTTTGCTGAAGGAAGCGGGGCGGGTGACAGGGCTGCCGGTGCTGTATAACACGTCGTTCAATTTGTTTAACGATCCGTTGGTGTGTTCACCGCGCGATGCGGCGCGGAGTTTTTATTCTTCGGGGATCGATGGGTTGATTGTGGGGAATTTCTTTTTGCAGAAGTAGGGCGGGGGCGAAGGTCGTTCTCCGGCCACGTCCTTAGCTGTAATAAATCAGACTTGACCTCGCAGGTTCCGGCGGCGGTCAGATGCACACAGTTTGGCCGCTTTCCGGTAGCCGGACTCCCCTCGGTGCAATCTTCGACGGGAGAAGACCTTCGTATCGTGTCGCGCTAGTTAAGTTAGACGGCTCCTTACCTCACGCGAGGATCAAGCGACGCCCCTTGGGTTCTGGAACCGAATCCCCGAACTCGTTTGCCGTGTCGATCCACATGCAAATGGTTTCCTGTGCTCTGGCGAGAGCTGCCTCCTGGGTGGCACCGTGCGCGGCGGACCCCGGCCGCTCGGGCACCTCGGCGACGAATGCTTCGTCCTTGTCGCTCCAATAAATGATGACTTCGCATTTATTGATTC
>JANYCV010000012.1 GCA_025360145.1 Acidobacteriaceae bacterium | reverse complement strand
CACCCCACCGGGCAACAGGACAGAGAAGAAATCGATTATGCCGATGAAAAACTTCTGAGGCTCGAAATTCATAAGCTCAGGCCCACGTACTGCTTCCTTGAAAGTGGTTCCGTGGTTGGCTGCGCCATGAATTGCGCCAGGATGATCTTCTGGGCGTGAGATCGGGAGGGGTGGAGAAGTCTACAGTCCAGTCGGGGTTTGCGGCTTCGGTAGCGCTATCCATCGGTTCCGGGGCGTTCGCCTTAGTAAGCTCAAATGGTGTAGGCATGAATCCATCCTAAAAACACGCGGGCCGTCTGCAATATAACATCGATTCACACCGCTTAATTCTTCGGGCTTAGAAACAGACCATCGTTTCTGTTTGCCTTATCTGGGAATGCGCTGTTGTCTCCCCGGGCAGATTCAGGTCTGAGCTGATTCTGCCTGCGTCAAATCACGCGACAATCTCCGCTGCCGGATAATCCAGGCCAGGAGCCTGGCATTGGGTGGGATATAATTCAGCTGAGTTCATCGTTCAGGAGGCCATCGTGGAGCACAACACATTTAACCGGCGGTATTTCTTCTATGGCACGTTACTTGCCAGCGCGCTGCCAGCATCCGGCGCGGCGGCCAAGTCTACGCTGAAGGCGATGGGGTACAAGTCGCCCAACGAGAAGTTGAACATCGCCTCTATCGGCGCGGGCGGCAAGGCTGCCGGCGACATTCGCGGCTGTGGGCAGACGGAAAATATCGTGGCCCTTTGCGATGTGGACGACACGCGGGCGCAAAATATCTACAAGCAATTCGATAAGGCGACGAAGTATAAAGACTTCCGGGTAATGTTGGACAAAGAGGCCGACAACATCGACGCGGTGATTGTGACCATTCCCGATTTCATGCACGCCACCGCCGCCATGTGGGCGATGGAGCGCGGAAAGCACGTGTTTGTACAGAAGCCGCTGGCGCACACAATTTGGGAGTGCCGGCAGTTGACCGAAGCAGCCGCGAAGTACAAAGTGGCTACGCAGATGGGCAACCAGGGCTACTCAAACGAAGGCACACGGCAGTGCGCCGAGATGATTTGGGCGGGTGAGATCGGCAATGTGACGGAAGTGCATGCGTGGACAAATCGTCCGGTGTGGCCGCAGGGTCTGGCTGATCTACCGGCGGAAGCTCCGGTGCCGGATACATTCGATTGGAATCTGTGGCAGGGGATTTCCGGACCACGTCCCTACAGCGATAAGTACGCGCCCTTCAACTGGCGCGGGTTTTTCGATTACGGATGCGGTGCGCTGGGCGATATGGCCTGTCACATTCTGGGTGCGCCGAATATGGCGTTGAAGCTCGGATCGCCTACCAGCGTGGAGTGTATACGGCAGGAGGGCAGAAGCAAGTACTACTATCCATCGAAGTCCGTGATCCGGTTCAATTTTCCGGCCAGGGGTGCGATGCCCGCGGTGAAAATCTTCTGGTACGACGGAATTCAGGAACAGCCGGATATCCCAGGCGTTGCGAAGGGCGAGATTCTGGGAGATCTGCCGCGAGGTCGCGGGCAGGGGCCGCGGCCGGGCCAGCAGCCGCGGGAATCGCAGGTGATTGGGCAGGTGTTTCCGAAGTCCTACTTTTCCGATCCGCCACAGGCAGCGCCGGTTCAGCCGCAGGCACAGCAGCCGCTACCTTCCGACGCGAATGCCCGAATCGATGCGCAGGTAAGCAGGATGATCTCGGTTGGCAGCAACGGCAGTCTGTTCGTAGGCGAAAAGGGCATGATTACCACGGGCACTTATGGCGAGAATACGCGCTTGCTGCCGGTGGAGAAGATGCGGGACTACGAATTCCCGCGTGAATTTTTGACGCGCTCGCCGGGACATTATCGCGACTGGATCCGCGCATGCAAAGGCGGGGACCCGGCTTGTTCGAATTTCGCAGTTTCGGCGCCGTTTACGGAATGGATTTCGTTGGGCGCGCTGGCGCTGCGGTTCGAGGGGAAACTCGAGTGGGATAGCGAGAGAATGCGTATTACCAACAATGCCGAGGCGAATAAGCTGATCAAACCTACTTTCCGGAAAGGGTGGAGTTTGACATAGCACGTGGCCCGGGCGCCACATTCAGCGAATACTGAGTGTGGCGCCGGCCTGGCTCGACTCACCTCGGACTCTCAGCACGATGGGCACCGCTCCCGACGGGACGAATTGACTCGGGATGCGGACGTTAATCTGCATCAACCCAACAAAGCCCGGAGCGCGGCCCGCATAAAGCACTTCGCCGGAATAGCCGTTGAAGTCCACGGATACCGAGTAAGGAGTCTTGGCCGCACCGTAAGGCTTTCCGTCAATTGCGTCTGCACCCAACTGTCCGTCACCGGTGGCGTAGATCGTCACAACTGCGCTGCGCGCGGCCGGGTTGCCGGCGCTGTTGGAGTTGCCGTCTTCGTTCACCGCAATAATCTGCCCCGTGCCTCCGGATAAAGTCAGCAGTCCCGGCACCGATTCCTTTACCAGGATGCGCCGACGGCCCTTCACCACGCCGCCGATCACTATCGTTACTTCCGTTTCCAGACGTCCGGCGATGATGTAGGGGACCTGGGCGTTGATCTGCTTATCCTGTACGTAGAAAAGCGGCGCCGGAGTGCCGTCGAAGAGTACCTGCGTGCCCGCAACGATGGTTTCGAGGGTGCGTGCGGAGGTAATCCTTCCGATTGCGCCTGCCTCCGGGCCTAGCCCCGCTCCGAAGATAGACACGACTTCGCCGGGCGCGACGGGCTGTTCCAGCATGGTTGCGCTATGGGTAACTGTGAAGCTGTCGGTCGCGGCAGCGAGAGAGAGCGGTGCAAATTGGGCCACGGCGAGTTTGCGGATTCGATTGTTGCCGGAGTCCGAGATCCAAATGGATCCGTCTAAATCCAGCGCCACGTCCGAAGGATTGTTGAGGGTGGCGGAAGTTGCGGGTCCGCCGTCGCCGGTGAACCCGGCCGCACCGTTTCCGGCGATGATGACGAGATCGCCGGAAACGGACAGCCGCCGGATGGTATTTGAGCCGGAGTCGGCGAAGAGGACGTCGCCGTTTTCGGTGACGCGCAGACCACGGGGCTGGTTCAGATTTGATCGCGCACCGGCCAGCGTGGTGAGCATGCCGGAACGGTTTAAAAGACGAATCCGGTTGCCGCCTGTTTCCGCGATGTAGATGTTCCCGTTGCGGTCGGTGGCGACGGCGGTGGGCTGGATGAGCTTGGCAGTAAGACCAGTGCCTTCGTCCGCGGTGTTGCCGCCGCCGCCGGCGATGGTGGAGATCTGGCCGATCTGGGTAATCTTTCGAATGCGATTGTTGCCGGTGTCGGCAAAGTAGAGAGTGTTTTCGATATCGATGGCAATGCCGGTGGGATTGTTCAGGATGGCTCTGGAGGCGGGACCATCGTCACCTTGCAGTCCTGGCGAATCGGCGCCCGCTATGGTGGTGATTGTGCCGTCGGGCGAGACGCGGCGGATACGGTTCGCGGTGGTGTCTGAGAAATAGAGATTCCCCCAGCTATCGAAGGCCACCGAGTTCGGCAAGCTGAGCCGAACACTGTTGGACTGCGTTCCAGGGAAAGGGGTGCTGGAGCCCGCTCCGGCAAATGTGGCAATGTTGCCTTGCGGGCTGATGCGGCGCACGCGCAAGTTTTGCGAATCGGCGAAGTACCAATTGCCGCTGAGATCGCGGGCGAGGCCTAGCGGAGTGTCCAGACGGGCAAGCAAAGCGCTGCCTCCGTCACCGGCGAAGCCGCTGGTTCCGGTTCCAGCGATAACCGAGACAATTGCGCCGGTTAGGCGCTTCACCACGTGGGAGCCGGTGGTGTAAACATTATCCAGCGCATCAATGGCGACATCGCCGCCGCCCACCGGGGCAGAAGTAACAAGGCCTTGCTGGCTTACGCGAATCAGCGTGGTCCGATTGTCGGCGATGTACAGGTTATCGAGCCGATCGACTGCGAGGCCGGTGGGAACGTTGAGCTGGAATGCCGGCGTTCCCAAGACGGTGGACATGACTCCCTGATACACGCGCCGGATTTTCTTGTTGCCCGTATCGGCGATGTACAGAACGCCGAGGCGGTCAATGGCAATCCCCGCGGGGTAGGATATTGCAGCCCGCAATGCGGATGCGCCATCCCCGCTGTAGCCGGCCGCGCCGGTTCCCGCCGCGGTTGTCAACGTTCCGGTTGTATCCACCTTCAAGACGCGCTGGCCCGTGAAATCGGAGATGTAAAGATTGCCTTGCGCGTCGGTGGCTACGTTTCGCGGGGCCAAAAGTTTGGCGTTGACGGCTGGCCCGCCGTCGCCGTCGCCGCCGGGAGGAGTGGCGCCGCCGCCGGCTACAGTGGAAATTATTCCGTCGGTAGAGATGCGGCGGACGCGAGCATTGGCGAGGTCGGCCACGTAGAGGTTTCCGGCGCGATCGATGCACAGGCCGTAGGGTGCGTTCAGTTGCGCCGCGCTGGCGGGACCGTCATCGCCGGTGAATCCAGCAACGCCGGTGCCGGCGATGGTCCGAATGGTTCCATCGGTGGCCAGTTTCCGGATGCGGTGATCATTGGCATCCGCAACGTAGATGTTGCCTCTGCCGTCCGTGGCAATTCCCTCGGGTTGGCTCAGGATGCCGGACGCTGCGGAACCCCCATCCCCGGAGTTGGCGCTTCCGGCCACGGTGGATATGGTGTAGGCGGCCTGTGCGAAACAGGCACTCGCCCCCGCTGCCAACAGTAGGACAATTCTTAGAGAATTAGGAAACACCTTGTAAATACTCACCTGCAAACTTAGGTGCAATCTGCGCTCAGAAATTCTCCGGATCGAACGATTAGAATATTGTGAGCATTCGCTTGATCCGATTGACGACAGTTTTCCTAATAGTTGCCGGACTTTTGGCCGCACAGGAATCGCTGCGATGGAAGAATTCTCCGGTAGGCGCTTCGCAGGTGAAGCAACGGACTCCGGGTCGTTCCCACTATCTGGTGCAGTCCGCCGATTTGAGCCAGGAGGATGTGGCGAAAGCGCTGGACGAGCGAAATGCGTGGATTGTCCGCGTGCTGCCGGCATCGGGGTATGTGATTTCCGCGCCGGATTCGGCGGATTTGAGTGACGTTGGGGTGGGCTCCGCGATTCGGATGGACGCGACCTCCAAAATAAGCACCGTCCTGTTGGACGGCGGTCTGGTCAGTTTCTTCGTCGTGGAGTTTCATCCGGATGTGGCATCTGGAGATGCTGAGGCTCTGGTATTGCAGAATCGTCTGATTCTGCATCAACGCCCGGATCTTCCGGCGAATCAACTGCTAGTGGAAGGATCCCTGGACAGCGCGGCGAAACTGGCTGGCTGGGACGAGGTTGCGTATGTATTTCCGGCTTCCGATGATTTGATTGACGGTCTGCCTTTGTATCCGTGCGCAAGCGCGTTGACGTTGACAGGTTCGATCGGGCAGTATATCGCCACAGTAGGCGACGGGTGGGATGGCCCGGGAAAGGGATCGGCGGCGTTGACCTATTCCTTTGAAGCGCTTACCAGCAAGCTCAGCCGGAACCAGGTGACCACACAGATTCAGCGGGCCCTGGCGGAGTGGTCAAAGGCGGCGAACATCACCTTCACTTTGACTGATAAAACGACTGCATCGCGGAACTTGAATTTTTTGTTCGCATCGGGTGCGCACGGCGACCCTTATCCGTTTGACGGGCCGGGCAAGGTGTTGGCACACACGTACTTTCCGGTTCCTACCAATCCCGAACCGATCGCGGGAGACCTGCACTTCGATGCGGACGAAAGTTGGCAGATCGGCGCGGATATCGATGTATTCTCGGTGATATTGCATGAACTTGGGCACGCGCTCGGGCTGGGACATGCCGATACCCCAGGAGCCGTGATGTATCCATATTATCAACGGGCATCCAAGCTCTCCAGCGCCGACATTGCGGCCGTTCAGACTCTGTATGCAGCCGCTCCAGACCAAACTGATCCGGGTACACCTGGTTCGGGTACACCTGGTTCGGGCGGGACGCCGGCTT
>JANYCV010000607.1 GCA_025360145.1 Acidobacteriaceae bacterium | reverse complement strand
GGTGTAGAAGTTTACTGGACGGCGATACTCTTTCAGTTGGCCGCATCGTCCAGCATGTTGATCAGCGCCATCACCGGCCTTCCAGCCAATCGTGATCGTTGGTATCCCATTGCACCAACTCTCCCCAACACGATCGCTACGACCTTAAGACAGGTACTGTATCCACTCGCTTCAGCTTTGCCAAGGTGAATCTCGTGTTTGCCCGAAAGATCCCCGGCTGCCAGTTTCGGGCCGAAGCCCTTGTAGACGTCCAGGATCAGGATGGCCACCTGATCCGGCCTCCGCAGCAATCGCCGGCTGTTTCTGGTTCATCAACCGTTGCCCGGTGTCCAACTCCACAGACCGCCCTCGTCCAGAGGCCATTTGTAGCTGGCACAATTCGGACATTGAGTTGGCAGCAAACTTGACTATTCTGCACACGGACTCTGTTAAAATAAAGAGACAATTCTCAGGAGGGAACTATGAACCATGTTCGCTTTCGAGCGACGCTTGCATGTTTGCTCGCGTTGTTCTTTTTTAATTCTTTTTCAGTAAACGCGCAGTCTGACACGGCATCAATGTCGGGCTTTGTTCGCGATGCTTCCGGTGCCATTGTGCCGAACGCCAACGTCGTAATTAAAAACGAAGTCACGGGCTCCGAGCGAAGGGCAGTTTCGGGTCAGAACGGTTATTACATCGTTCCGAACCTTCCGCCCGGCCTGTACACCGTCACCGCGGATGCGACGGGATTCAAGAAGTTCGAATCCACCCACAACAAACTCGACCCGAATATCACTGCTACCGTCGATGCGAATTTGCAGATCGGTGCGGCTACCGAAACGGTCAACGTAGTCGCCGAAGCGCCTGGAATCCAGTCTGAGTCTTCAACGGTGGGCCGGGTCATCACTCAAAAAGAGGTGCAGGATACACCTTTGAATGGACGTAATCCTCTGTTTCTGGCACTGCTGAAGCCTGGCGTGAGCGGCGGTGCGCTGGCACAGTTCAGCTTCGACCTTACGACAGGCGGCTTGAACATTAACGGCGGTCGCACACAGGATAATTTGATTACTTATGACGGCGCCGTCGGTGTCCGTACACGCTCCAACGGAACCAGCATTGGAAGCGCGGATGTGGACGCGGTGCAGGAAGTGCAGGTGCTCACGTCTAATTACAGCTCTGAATATGGACGATCCTCAGCCGGCCAAATCCGCATTGTAACCAAGAGCGGTGGCAAGGAGTTCCACGGAAGCGCTTATGAGTACTTCCGTAACTCGGCGTTGAACGCGAACGAATGGCAGCGGAATCGTGTCATCGGGCAGCCCAATATCAGCAGTCAGGCCGCGCCGTTCCGTTATAACCAGTTTGGCTGGAACGTGAATGGCCCGGTGTTTATTCCGAACCGTTTTAACAAAGAGCGCAATAAGCTCTTCTTCCTCTTTAGCCAGGAATGGACAAGGTTTCGGCGCGAAGAATTACAACAACAAGTTGTGCCGACGGATGCGATGAAACGCGGCGACTTCAGCCAGTTGCTGGGGTCAAATCCGTATTTCGGCACTCCCCAGTACATTAAAGACCCGCTGCGCTCGGGCAGTTGCAACGCCACCGATCAAGCCGCCTGTTTCCCCGGCAACATTATTCCGGCCAGCCGGCTTAGCCCACAGGGCGTGGCGCTGCTGAATTCGTATCCATCGCAGACCCCGGGTTTCTTCCTCGGCAGAAACAATTACCTGATTTCCCCCGTTCGCGTCGATAACCAGCGGAAAGACACGATATCGCTAGACTTCCTTCCGAAGGAAAGCCACTATTTCCGGTTCCGTGCTGAGAACTACTCACTCTTTCACAAGGATTCCAACCGCGGCGGAACGGATCGCGCTCCGGCACAATTAGACCGTCCAAACCAGACGGCCTCTTTGAATTACATCTGGACCGTTTCACCCACCGTCGTAAACGAGTTCCTGCTCAGTGCCAGTGCCGATCACGTCAGGATCAGCGTGATCCCTGGACACTATCAACGCAGCACGTACGGCATCAACTATCCATACATTTTCCAGCAAAAAGAGATTTTCGACAAAATCCCGACAACCGAGATTCAGAACTTTGTAACGATCGATGGCGGACCGTACCCTTCCAAGTCGGCTGGACCGATCTATGATCTTTCCGATAACATCACGAAGATCAAGGGTAGCCACACCTTCAAGGCTGGGGCACTCTGGGAACGTCAAGGTCAGAACGATTTTGATCAAATCAACGTAGCCGGCGTCCCCGGCGGCACGAACAACCAGAATGGGCGATTCGTGTTCAACGATTCCCGCACGGAAGGCTCCAATCTGGCCATCGCCAATGCCGCACTAGGGCTCTATACTACGTACGCGGAACTTGGAACTCGCGCCTACACTCCGTATCGCGGCAATATGTTTGAATTCTTCGCCCAGGATTCCTGGAAGGTGAACAGCAAATTGCACCTTGATTACGGTGTTCGCTACACCATCATTCACCCCTACTACAGCCTGTGGGGGAACATGTCCGTATTTGACACCGCTTCCTACGATCCAAGTAAGGCAGTGAAACTCGATCCGAAAACCGGTTATGTAATCCCTGGATCGGGCGATATTTACAATGGACTGATCATCCCTGGCAGCGGATTCACGAACGCCGGCAAGGGACGATTCCCAGCCTCCACCGACCCGCAATACACTCGCCTGTTTAAGGGCGATCGGCAGTATTCGAAGACCCAGTACAACGACATCCAGCCGCGTTTCGGCTTCGCTTATGCGTTTAACGATAAGATGGTGTTCCGTTCTGGCGTCGGCCGCTACTTTACGCGTCTGGGCGTAAGCGATTCCGTGTTTCTGGGCGGCAATCCTCCGTTCCAACCGACGGTCTCGACGACGAACGGCTTGGTGGATAATCCCGGTGCAGCCGCAGCGACTGGAGCAGTTCCC